>NZ_JBKOTV010000004.1:0-139325 GCF_049738055.1 Streptococcus sp. CL6.22
ATAGTAAAACAGGCTTAAATAGGCCTGTTTTTTTGCATTTATAATAGGATTAAATCGTTTAAAGTGTTTGTTTTAAATGTTTGTTTTGCTTATAAAGATAAAAAATAAACAAAATAATCAAAAAAAGGACAAAAAACAACAAAAAATTATTGACAACGATTTCATATAGTGTTATACTTATAGCATAAAGTTAATGGAAAGAAGGGAAAACCTTATGGGATTAGATCATTTCTTTGACAAAAACCTTGTGTTTTGCTTAGAAGCGGATAATCAAGAACATCTCTTTGATCAGGTTGCTACTTTATTGGAAGAACGAGAAATCGTAACTCCAACTTATCGTGAAGCCTTGATCACGCGTGAAAAGTCATTTCCAACTGGCCTAGATATGGAATTTTTGGGTAAGGATTTGCCGAATGTGGCTATTCCTCACACAGATATTGTTCATAATCTAGCCGAAAAAGTTGTGGTCGTTCGATTAGAAAAACCAGTGACTTTCCACAATATGATTGCGCCAGATAAGGAAGTAGAAGTATCCTTGCTCTTCTTTATCATTAATAACTCAAGTTCAAGTCAAACGAACATTCTTGCTCAGTTGATGGACTTCTTTACTGGAAATAGTCATCTTGAAGACCTATCAAAAATTTCTGAACCAGAAGCCCTCTATGCTTATATTGCTGAAGCAATTGCTTAATTTTGTCTATTAAAAATATTAAATCGGAGGAAATCCATATGATTAAAATTCTTGCTGCCTGCGGTGCAGGTGTTAACTCAAGCCACCAAATTAAAAGTGCTCTTGAAGAAGAACTTTCAAACCGCGGTTTTGATGTTCACTGTGATGCAGTTATGGTAAAAGACGTTAATGAAGACCTTATCAAAGGTTATGACATTTTTACACCAATTGCTGCAACAGATCTTGGTTTTGACCCAGGTATTCCAGTTATCGAAGCTGGACCAATCTTATTCCGTATCCCAGCAATGAGTGCTCCAGTATTTGATAATATTGAAGCAGCTATCAAAGAACACGGGTTAAGCTAATTTTAATTTGTTAACATTCATATAACTATAAAAAGGGAGGAACTATTATGGATGTCATTATCGAACTAGCCAATAAGCTGTTCAAACCTATCTTGGATATGGGTGGGCCAATCATCATGCTGATCATTTTGACAGTATTGGCTCTACTTTTTGGAGTGAAATTCTCCAAAGCACTTGAAGGTGGTATCAAACTTGCCATCGCTCTTACTGGTATCGGTGCTATCATCGGTATGCTGAATGGTGCTTTCTCAGCATCACTTGCAAAATTCGTTGAAAATACTGGTATTCAATTGAACATCACTGACGTTGGTTGGGCACCACTTGCTACAATCACTTGGGGATCTGCTTGGACACTTTACTTCTTGCTCATCATGTTGATTGTCAACGTAGTGATGCTTGCTATGAAGAAAACTGATACACTTGACGTTGATATCTTCGATATCTGGCACTTGTCTATCACAGGTCTTTTGATTAAATGGTATGCAGACAACAACGGTGTAAGCCAAGGGGTTTCACTCTTCATCGCCACTGCAGCAGTTGTCCTTGTAGGTGTTCTTAAAATCATCAACTCTGATTTGATGAAACCTACATTTGATGACCTTCTTAACGCACCAAGTTCATCACCAATGACTTCAACTCACATGAACTACATGATGAACCCAGTTATCATGGTTTTGGATAAGATTTTTGAAAAATTCTTCCCAGGTCTTGATAAATATGACTTTGATGCTGCTAAATTGAACAAGAAAATCGGTTTCTGGGGATCTAAATTCTTCATCGGTTTCATCCTTGGTATCGTTATCGGTTTGATGGGTACTCCACATCCAGTTGCTGGCGTAGAAGATGCAGCAAACTGGCAATTAGTTATTAAAGGTTGGTTGTCTCTTGGTTTGACAGCCGGTGTATCTTTGGAACTCTTCTCACTCATCGGTTCATGGTTCATCGCTGCCGTAGAACCACTTTCACAAGGTATTACAAACGTTGCTACTAAACGTCTTCAAGGACGTAAATTTAATATCGGTCTTGACTGGCCATTCATCGCTGGTCGTGCTGAAATCTGGGCTTGTGCCAACGTACTTGCACCAATCATGTTGATCGAAGCTGTGCTTCTTTCAAAAGTCGGAAATGGTATCTTGCCACTTGCAGGTATCATCGCTATGGGTGTTACTCCAGCTCTCTTGGTTGTAACACGTGGTAAATTGCTCCGTATGATTATCTTCGGAACACTCTTGTTGCCACTCTTCCTTCTTTCAGGTACACTTATCGCACCATTTGCAACAGAACTTGCTAAAGGTGTAGGTGCCTTCCCAGCAGGTGTGAGCGAAACTCAATTGATCACTCACTCAACTCTTGAAGGACCAATCGAAAAACTTCTTGGTTGGACAATTGGTAACACTACAACAGGTGATATCAAAGCAATCCTTGGTGCTGTAGTCTTCCTTGTATTCTATATCGGTATCTTTGCATGGTACAGAAAACAAATGATCAAACGTAACGAAGAGTACGCAGCAAAAGCAAAATAATGCGCTCCTATAAAATGTAAATTGTTAAAGCTAGGTTGTCATTTTCCTGATAGGAGTGACAGCCTAGTTTTTTATAAACTATCAAGAAATCGGAGAAAATAATGGTAATTGAATTAAAATCAGAACAATTAAGAGTTGAATTTAACAGTTTTGGTGGGGCTCTTTCTTCTATAAAAGATACTGAGGGACTGGAGTATTTGTGGCAAGGGGATGCCACTTATTGGAGTGGACAAGCTCCTGTTCTCTTCCCCATTTGTGGTTCTTTGAGAGAGGATACAGCCCTCTATATAGATGAGAAGGGGCAAGAAAGCAAAGGAAAGATTCCTCGTCATGGTTTGGTTCGTAAGAAAGAATTTGAATTAGTTGAACAGACAGATAATAGTGTAACTTTTGCAATTGAAGACGATGAGAATAGCTATCAGAACTACCCTTATTATTTCCGCCTAGAAATCACTTATAGCCTTACTGGCAAGACAGTACGAACTCAATACAAGATTTTCAATAAAGAAACTAGCAAGGTCATGCCTTACTTTATTGGTGGACATCCAGGATTTAATTGTCCTCTACTGGATGATGAAGTCTATGAAGATTATTATCTAGAGTTTGAGAAAGAAGAGACTTGCTCTGTTCCACGTCCTTTCCCAGAAACAGGTATGCTGGATTTTCAAGATAGAAGTCCATGGCTAGAAGGTCAAAAAGAATTAGACCTCAGCTATGATCTTTTCAGCACTGATGCAGTCACCTTAGATGAATTGCAATCTAGAACAATTGCCCTTCGTTCTCGTAAACATGATAAGGGATTGAAAGTGCACTTTGCAGAGTTTCCAAATCTCATTATCTGGTCAACTTTGAATAAGGGTCCTTTCATTGCTTTTGAACCATGGTCTGGCTTGTCAACATCTCTTGAAGAAGGAGATCATCTAGAAGATAAGAAGAATGTTCGCCTCCTAGAACCTGGTCAAGTGGATCAAATTGGTTTTGACATCGAAATTTTTTAGTTAAAAAAACACAAAAACAAACATTAATTGTTGACTTTTTTAAGAAATAGGAGTATATTATGTTTGTAAGCAACAAATGATGTTTGTCACAAACAAACAATCACTTGTTATATTCTCTTTCGTAGAGAAAGATTATTTCTAGGAAACTGATTTCCTAAACTTGAATAAGGTGTCATTCATCTCATTCAATCCAATTTGTCAATAAACTGCTAGAAAACTTTTTGTAGGTAAACTGCTAACCATAAAAGTTTTTACTAGCCTAGAAAAATAAAAGGAGTATACAATATGTCTATTGTTATCGGTGCAGATGCTGCAGGTTTGAGATTGAAAGAAGTTGTGAAAGACTTCTTGGAAAAAGAAAACTTCCACGTTGTGGATGTTACAGCTGAAGGTCAAGACTTTGTTGATGTGACTCTTGCTGTTGCTGCAGAAGTAAACAAAGAAGAACAAAACCTTGGTATCGTGATTGATGCTTATGGAGCTGGTCCATTTATGGTTGCAACTAAGATCAAAGGAATGGTTGCTGCAGAAGTATCTGACGAACGTTCAGCTTATATGACTCGTGGCCACAACAACTCACGTATGATCACTATGGGTGCACAACTTGTTGGTGATGAATTGGCTAAAAACATCGCTAAAGGATTTGTTAACGGTAAATACGATGGTGGACGTCACCAAATTCGTGTCGACATGTTGAACAAAATGTGCTAATTAGATTACAGTAAGAAAGGTAAGTTAAAAATGAGAATTGCAATTGGATGTGACCACATCGTAACAGATGAAAAAATGGCGGTTTCAGAATTTTTGAAATCAAAAGGATATGAAGTCATTGACTTTGGTACATATGACCATACACGTACTCACTACCCAATCTTTGGTAAAAAAGTAGGGGAAGCTGTAACTAGCGGTCAAGCTGATCTTGGGGTATGTATCTGTGGTACTGGTGTTGGTATCAACAACGCTGTCAATAAAGTTCCAGGTGTTCGTTCTGCCTTGGTTCGTGATATGACAACAGCTCTTTATGCTAAAGAACAATTGAACGCCAACGTTATCGGTTTTGGTGGTAAGATTACTGGTGAATTGCTCATGTGCGATATCATCGAAGCTTTCATCCATGCTGAATACAAACCATCTGAAGAAAACAAGAAATTGATTGCGAAAATTGAACACGTTGAAAGTCACAATGCTCAACAAACAGACGCAAACTTCTTCACTGAATTCCTTGAAAAATGGGATCGCGGAGAATACCACGACTAAGAGGTGACCTATGATTTTAACAGTCACAATGAACCCATCCATTGACATTTCCTATCCCTTGGATGAGTTGAAGATTGATACTGTCAATCGTGTGGTGGATGTAACCAAAACGGCTGGTGGTAAGGGACTCAATGTTACCCGAGTACTTTCAGAATTTGGGGATTCTGTTCTTGCTACTGGTTTAGTGGGTGGCAAACTTGGTGAGTTTTTGGTTGAAAATATCGATGATCAAGTAAAGAAAGATTTCTTCTCAATTCAGGGAGAAACTCGGAACTGTATCGCTATTCTCCACGGAGACAACCAAACAGAAGTTCTTGAAAAAGGTCCTGAAGTATTGGAACAGGAAGGTCAAGACTTTTTGGAACATTTCAAAAATCTCCTAGAGTCAGTTGAAGTAGTGGCTATCTCAGGCAGTCTGCCAGCTGGCCTTCCAGTTGATTACTATGCGAGCTTGGTAGAACTTGCTAATCAAGCTGGCAAACCTGTAGTCTTGGACTGCTCTGGTGCAGCACTTCAGGCGGTTCTTGAATCACCACATAAACCAACAGTAATTAAACCAAATAATGAGGAATTGTCTCAGCTTCTAGGAAGAGAAGTTTCTGAGGATTTGGATGAATTAAAAGAAGTCCTTCAAGAACCTTTGTTTGCAGGGATTGAATGGATTATTGTTTCGCTTGGTGCCAACGGTGCCTTTGCCAAACATGGTGACACTTTCTACAAGGTAGATATTCCTAGAATTCAGGTAGTCAACCCTGTTGGATCTGGAGATTCTACAGTTGCTGGAATTTCTTCAGGTTTACTTCATAAAGAATCGGATGCAGAATTACTCATCAAGGCAAATGTCCTTGGTATGCTCAATGCTCAAGAAAAAATGACTGGTCATGTCAACATGGCCAACTATCAAGCTCTATATGATCAATTAATAGTAAAAGAGGTATAAAATGGCTTTAACAGAACAAAAACGTGCACGCTTAGAAAAACTTTCTGATGAAAATGGAATCATCTCAGCTCTTGCATTTGACCAACGTGGTGCTTTGAAACGCCTAATGGCTCAACACCAAACAGAAGAACCAACAGTGGCTCAAATGGAAGAACTTAAAGTCTTGGTAGCAGATGAATTGACTAAATACGCTTCATCAATGCTTCTTGACCCTGAATATGGACTTCCAGCTACAAAAGCTCTTGATCCAAAAGCTGGTCTTCTCCTTGCTTATGAAAAAACAGGTTATGATACAACAAGCACAAAACGTTTGCCAGACTGCTTGGATGTTTGGTCTGCAAAACGTATTAAAGAAGAAGGTGCAGATGCAGTTAAATTCTTGCTTTACTATGATGTAGATAGCTCAGACGAACTTAACCAAGAAAAACAAGCTTACATCGAACGTATCGGTTCTGAATGTGTGGCTGAAGATATCCCATTCTTCCTTGAAATCCTTGCTTATGATGAAAAAATTGCAGACGCTGGTTCTGTAGAATACGCGAAAGTAAAACCACACAAAGTTATCGGTGCTATGAAAGTCTTCTCAGACCCACGCTTTAACATTGATGTCTTGAAAGTAGAAGTTCCTGTCAACATTAAATATGTTGAAGGATTCGCTGAAGGTGAAGTAGTTTACACACGTGAAGAAGCAGCAGCCTTCTTCAAAGCCCAAGATGAAGCAACTAACTTGCCATATATCTACTTGAGTGCTGGTGTATCAGCTAAACTCTTCCAAGATACTCTTGTATTTGCTCATGAATCAGGTGCAAACTTCAATGGTGTTCTTTGTGGCCGTGCTACATGGGCTGGATCAGTTGAAGCTTACATTAAAGATGGTGAAGCAGCAGCTCGCGAATGGCTTCGCACAACTGGATTTGAAAACATTGATGAGCTCAATAAAGTTCTTCAAACAACAGCGACTTCATGGAAAGAACGCGTGTAAGCAAGTCCTCCTAGGTTAGGAACATGAATCTAAAAAAATTTTAAAAAAAGTTTCATGTAAAGGTTTACAAAACAACCTACTTGTGCTATACTTAAATCACAAGTTAATACAAGGTGAGTGTTACTAAGTAATATTAGGCATGATCACAGGTGAATTAGAAATCAGATGATTTTCTAGTTCATTTGTGGTCATTTTTTATACTCATATACCTTTAAAATATAAAAGGAGGTTGACATGTATCGAATTCTAAATCCAATAAATCACAATGTTTCGCTTGTCAGGCATGATAAAGGAGAAGAAGTGATTGTGATTGGTAAGGGGATTGCATTTGGAAAGAAGAAGGGAGATTTGATTTCTGAACATCAGGTTGAGAAAATCTTTCGGATGAAGACAGAAGAGTCCAGGGAAAACTTTATGGCTCTTCTCAAAGATGTTCCGCTTGATTTTATCACAGTGACCTATGAAATCATTGATAAGCTATCAAAGAAATATCATTATCCGATTCAAGAATATCTTTACGTAACCTTGACAGATCATATTTACTGTTCTTACCAAGCTCTAGCACAAGGAAGGTACAAGGATAGTAATCTGCCAGATATTTCTACCAAGTATCCTGTCGCTTTTCAAATTGCAAATGAGGCTTTTGGAATTTATCGTCAGAAGCTAGCAGATCATTTTCCTGAGGACGAAATTATTCGGATTGCTTATCATTTCATTAATGCCGAAGGTGAAAATGAAGTGGAACTTGTGGAGTCGATTGATAAGAGGAAAGAAATTCTCAGGAATGTTGAAGAAGTTTTAACGGACTATGCAATTCAACGAACCAAAGAGAATAATCATTTCTATGATCGTTTTATGATACATTTGAATTATTTCTTGGATTATTTAGACAGATCTAGAGATGATAACCAATCACTTCTGGATATGGAAGATCATATTAAACAATCCTATCCAAAAGCGTTCGAGATTGGTTCCAAGATCTATGATGTGATTACGCAACATACGGGTCTTGATTTGTATAAAAGTGAACGAGTTTATCTAGTTCTACATATCCAACGTTTATTGTCATAAAAATTTAATTAAAAATACCTAAGGAGAATTCTATCATGAATAGAGAAGAAGTAACATTGTTAGGTTTTGAAATCGTAGCCTATGCTGGCGATGCTCGTTCAAAACTATTGGAAGCCTTGAAAGCTGCTGAAGCTGGCGATTTTGCGAAAGCAGATAGCTTAGTCGAGGAAGCTGGTTCTTGCATTGCAGAGGCTCACCACGCGCAAACAAGTCTATTGGCTAAGGAAGCTTCAGGTGAGGACTTAGCCTATAGTGTAACCATGATGCATGGCCAAGACCACTTGATGACAACTATCTTATTAAAAGATTTGATGCACCATTTAATTGAACTCTACAAGAGAGGAGTTAAGTAATGAATAAATTAATTGCATTTATTGAGAAAGGAAAGCCTTTCTTTGAGAAACTATCTCGTAATATCTACCTTCGTGCCATTCGTGATGGTTTCATTGCAGGTATGCCTGTTATTCTCTTCTCAAGTATCTTTATCTTGATTGCCTTTGTACCAAACTCATGGGGCTTTAAATGGTCTGATGAAGTTGTAGCCTTTCTGATGAAACCTTATAGCTATTCTATGGGTATTCTGGCTCTCTTGGTAGCTGGTACAACAGCTAAGTCATTGACTGACTCAGTAAACCGTAGCATGGAGAAAACCAATCAAATCAACTATATGTCAACACTGTTAGCAGCGATTGTTGGTTTGTTGATGTTAGCAGCTGATCCTATCGAAAATGGTCTAGCTACTGGATTCTTGGGGACAAAAGGTTTGCTTTCAGCCTTCCTTGCTGCCTTTGTTACCGTAGCTATCTATAAGATTTGTGTTAAGAACAATGTCACTATTCGCATGCCTGACGAAGTTCCACCAAATATCTCACAAGTCTTTAAAGATGTGATTCCATTCACTCTCTCAGTTGTTTCACTTTATGCTCTTGATTTACTAGCTCGTCATTTTGTTGGTGCTAGTGTAGCAGAATCAATCGGTAAATTCTTTGCACCATTATTCTCTGCTGCTGATGGTTATCTAGGTATCACCATTATCTTTGGTGCCTTTGCCTTCTTCTGGTTTGTTGGTATCCATGGTCCATCTATCGTTGAGCCTGCTATCGCAGCTATTACATATGCAAATGCCGAAGTAAACTTGAACCTTCTCCAACAAGGTATGCACGCTGACAAGATTCTTACTTCTGGTACACAAATGTTTATCGTTACCATGGGTGGTACTGGTGCGACACTGGTTGTTCCATTCATGTTCATGTGGTTAACAAAATCAAAACGTAACCGTGCAATCGGTCGTGCTTCAGTAGTTCCAACTTTCTTTGGTGTAAACGAACCAATCTTGTTTGGTGCACCTCTTGTATTGAACCCAATCTTCTTCATTCCATTTATCTTTGCTCCAATCGCGAACGTTTGGATCTTCAAATTCTTTATTGAAACACTTGGAATGAATTCATTTACTGCTAATCTACCATGGACAACCCCAGCTCCACTAGGTCTAGTTCTTGGTACTAATTTCCAAGTTCTATCATTCATTCTTGCTGTCCTTCTAATTGTGGTTGACGTAGTCATTTATTATCCATTCCTTAAGGTCTATGATGAACAAATTCTAGAAGAAGAGCGTTCAGGTAAGTCTAATGATGAATTGAAAGAAAAAGTTGCTGCAAACTTCAACACTGCGAAAGCAGATGCTATTCTTGAAAAAGCAGGTGTAGAAGCAGCTCAAAATACAATTACAAAAGAAACAAATGTCTTAGTTCTTTGTGCTGGTGGAGGTACAAGTGGTCTCCTTGCAAATGCTTTGAATAAGGCAGCTGCAGAATACAATGTTCCTGTGAAAGCAGCAGCAGGTGGCTATGGTGCTCACCGTGAAATGTTACCAGAGTTTGATCTAGTTATCCTTGCCCCTCAAGTTGCTTCAAACTTTGAAGATATGAAGGCAGAAACAGATAAACTCGGTATTAAACTTGCCAAGACAGAAGGTGCTCAATACATCAAATTAACCCGTGATGGAAAAGGTGCTCTTGCATTTGTACAAGCTCAATTCGATTAACGATAGGGACTGTGAAACAGTCTCCTCTTGTTACGGAAATCGCTATGGCGAATTTCCTAATCGCCTTGTTAATTCGTTGGTAAAAAGATATCGTTTTTACCTCCTCATGTCACAATTCGATTAAGGCTAGGGACTCTGAAATAGTCTCCTATCGTTGCGGAAATCGCTATGGCGAATTTCCTAATCGCCTTATTAATTCGTCGGTAAAAAGATATCGTTTTTACCTCCTCATGTCACAATTCGGTGACTTGGTACAAGAAGTGAGATGGAGAAGGATGGCTCACTGACTCCTCTCCTCTCACTTTTACTTTATTTAAATCAAGAAATAGGTGAAAAAAATGACAAAAACATTACCAAAAGACTTTATTTTCGGTGGCGCAACTGCTGCTTATCAAGCAGAAGGCGCTACACATACTGATGGAAAAGGACCAGTTGCTTGGGATAAATATCTTGAAGATAACTACTGGTACACTGCGGAGCCAGCTAGTGATTTTTACAATCGATATCCAGTTGACCTCGAGCTAGCAGAAGAGTATGGTGTCAATGGCATTCGAATTTCCATTGCCTGGTCACGTATTTTCCCGACTGGTTACGATCAAGTAAATGCTAAAGGTGTTGAATTTTATCATAATCTATTTGCAGAGTGTCACAAACGTCATGTTGAGCCTTTTGTAACTCTTCATCACTTTGATACGCCAGAAGCTCTCCACTCAAATGGAGACTTCTTAAACCGTGAAAATATTGAACACTTTGTAGACTACGCTGCCTTCTGTTTTGAAGAATTCCCAGAAGTAAACTATTGGACAACCTTTAATGAAATTGGGCCAATTGGTGATGGTCAATACTTGGTTGGAAAATTCCCTCCAGGTATTCAGTACGACCTTGCCAAAGTTTTCCAATCGCACCACAATATGATGGTTTCTCATGCGCGTGCAGTTAAGCTATATAAAGATAAAGGTTATAAAGGTGAAATTGGTGTTGTTCACGCACTGCCAACCAAGTATCCTTTAGATCCTAAAAATCCAGCAGATGTTCGTGCAGCTGAGTTGGAAGATATCATCCACAATAAATTTATCTTGGATGCAACTTATCTAGGTCACTATTCAGCTGAAACGATGGAAGGCGTCAACCATATCTTATCAGTCAATGGTGGTAGCTTGGATCTTCGTGAAGAAGATTTCACAGCATTAGAAGCTGCGAAAGACTTGAATGATTTTCTAGGCATCAACTATTATATGAGTGACTGGATGGAAGCCTTTGATGGAGAAACTGAAATTATCCATAATGGTAAGGGTGAGAAAGGAAGCTCTAAATACCAAATCAAAGGTGTTGGTCGTCGTGTAGCTCCTGATTATGTACCACGTACGGATTGGGATTGGATTATCTACCCTCAAGGTTTGTATGATCAAATCATGCGAGTGAAGAAAGATTATCCTAACTACAAGAAGATTTACATCACTGAAAATGGACTTGGTTATAAAGATGAGTTTGTCGATAACACTGTTTACGATGATGGTCGTATTGATTATGTGAAACAACACTTGGAAGTCTTGTCTGATGCGATTGCAGATGGCGCTAATGTAAAAGGTTACTTCATTTGGTCATTAATGGACGTCTTCTCATGGTCAAATGGATATGAGAAACGTTATGGTCTCTTCTATGTAGACTTTGAAACTCAAGAACGTTATCCTAAGAAATCAGCTCACTGGTACAAGAAAGTAGCGGAAAGTCAGATTATAGACTAGTAGAATTAGTAATTAGATATAGAATTCTAGTGAGGCAAAAAGATGTTCAAAGATTTTATCCAATCAATTTATGAAAAAGTTTATATTATCAATTTTGATAAATGTTCTCAAATACCTTGTTTGACTAATGATGAGCTGAAAAATCTTGGGAAATGGTATGTCTCGACCGGTAAAGAATGGATTTGCCATTCAGACTATGAGCTGGAAGAATTTAAAAATATCTTTTTAAATTTTATCAGTCCTGAAGAACGGGATAATATCTCCTTTGATTCAGATTTTGTGCCGTTTCAACAATCATAAAGAATCTAGGAAACTCTTTGTAAAAATCTTCATCAAAAAAATGCGTCATATTAAGATTCTTATTTTCTTGATATGACGCATTTTATATTTTATCAATCCTCAGTTTTATGGTTTAGAAAGAATAATTTTTGTTTGTTTTGAAAGTTGTTCAAACGTTTCTTTGCTCAGTTTAGAATCTGAAACGATGGTATCAATATCAGAGATATTGTAGAAGGTATAGAAATCAAATTTATTGAACTTACTATTGTCAGCTAGTAAGTATTTTTTATTGGAATTATTGAGGGCGATGCGTTGGGATTCACCTTCCTCTTCACTAAAGGTCGCAATCGCATTGTCCTTAATACCATTACAGCTAACGAAGGCTTTAGAAAATTGAAGATTAGCCAAGTTTTGCAAGGTTAGTGTTCCCACAAAGGCTCCAGTGATAGAGCGGTAATTCCCACCAATTAAAATCAAATCTGTTAGTTTTCGTTCGTTTAAGATGAGAAAGACTGGTAAACTGTTTGTTACAACACGAATATTATCAATTGGAAGTTCACGAGCAAAAGATTCTAAAGTTGTCCCTGGACCAATAAAAATGGTTTCACCCTCATCAATTAAATGGCCTGCAAAACGGCTGATTTCTTGTTTTTCTGCAATCTGTAAGCTTTGTTTTTCAATATTGGAACGTTCATTATTTAAAATAGAACCTGTGCGAATTTTTTCAGCTCCCCCGTGCACCCGAACAAGTAAATCCTTGTCTGCTAACTCTTGCAAGTAGCGTCTAGCAGTCATATCCGACACATCCAAGCGAGTCATGATTTCTTTGACAGTAATAGTTCCCTTTGTATTTACCGTTTCTAGAATATTATCTAGTTTTTCCTGCTTTAACATCCTTATCACCTCTATTTCTATTACTATTTTATCATAAAGTATTCAATCAATCAATTTAAAAAACAAAAGAAAACAAAAACAAAAATATCATGGTTGTTTTAAACAAGCCATGATATTTGTTATTGCTTATAAAATAGATAACATTAGTCTAAACCGTAGTTGTAATCATCGTCTTGCATGGCTTCAACTTCACCAAGGAGGTAACCATTTCCGACTTGAGAGAAGAAGTCGTGGTTGGAAGTTCCTGTTGAAATACCGTTCATAACGATTGGGTTGACATCATCAGCTGAATCTGGGAAGAGTGGATCTTGCCCCAAGTTCATGAGTGCCTTGTTGGCATTGTAGCGAAGGAAGGTCTTGACTTCTTCTGTCCAACCAACACCGTCATAGAGGCTTTCTGTATAGCCTTCTTCATTTTCATAAAGAGTGTAGAGCAGATCGTACATCCATTCTTTGAGTTTTTCTTGCTCTTCTTCAGGTAATTCATTAAAACCAAGTTGGAATTTGTAACCAATGTAGGTTCCGTGAACAGACTCATCACGAATAATCAATTTAATGATTTCCGCAACGTTGGCTAGCTTGTTGTTACCGAGATAGTAGAGGGGAGTGAAGAAACCTGAATAGAAGAGGAAGGTTTCGAGGAAGACGCTGGCAACTTTCTTTTCAAGTGGGCTACCGTTTAGGTAGATTTCGTTGACAATCTCAGCCTTCTTTTGTAGGTAAGGATTGGTATTGGTCCATTCGAAAATTTCTTCAATCTCAGCCTTAGTATTCAAGGTAGAAAAGATTGATGAGTAAGATTTTGCGTGGACAGATTCCATAAATTGGATGTTATTGAAAACAGCTTCCTCATGTGGTGTACGGATGTCTGCGCGAAGGGCTTGAACCCCAGTTTCAGATTGCATAGTGTCGAGAAGGGTTAAACCACCAAAGACTTTTCCAACCAAGTCTTTTTCTACATTTGATAGCTTTCTCCAGTCATCCAAGTCATTTGACAAAGGAATACGTGTATCAAGCCAGAATTGCTCCGTCAGTTTTTCCCAAGTTGATTTGTCGATGACATCTTCGATGGCATTCCAGTTAATGGCTTTGTAGTAAGTTTCCATTTTGAAATCTCTTTCTGTGTTTAGTATTGCGAACTCACAATTACTTCTATTTTATCATAATTCTAGAGGAGTATCGCACAAAAAGTCGGAAGTCCGACTTTTGTGTTTTTCCATAGTATAGGTGCTTATTCCAGTTTAGTTTAGCAGGGTGAATGAATCACTAATTTGAGAAAAAGTAATTTCCTCAAGCAAAGATTAAATCACACAGCTTTCACATTGGTTGGCACCGACTTCTCCACCATCATCTGTAAAGGTACGGACGTAGTAGATAGACTTGATTCCCTTGTTAAAGGCATAGTTACGAAGGATAGACAAGTCACGTGTCGTTTGCTTATTTTCCTTCTTCCATTCGTAAAGACCTTTTGGAATGTCACTACGCATGAAGAGAGTGAGTGAAAGTCCTTGGTCCACGTGCTCAGTTGCGGCAGCATAGACATCAATCACCTTACGCATATCCATGTCGTAGGCAGAAGTGTAGTAAGGAATGGTTTCTGTTGACAAGCCAGCAGCAGGATAGTAGATTTTACCGATTTTCTTTTCTTGACGTTCTTCGATACGTTGCGTAATCGGGTGGATAGAAGCAGAAACGTCGTTGATGTAACTGATAGAACCATTTGGCGCTACAGCAAGGCGGTTTTGGTGGTAAAGACCATCTGCTTGAACCTTGTCGCGAAGTTCAGCCCAATCAGCAGCACTTGGGATAAAGACATCTTTGAAGAGTTCCTTAACACGGTTTGATTTTGGAACAAACTCGCCAGTTACATACTTGTCAAAGTAGCTTCCGTTAGCATAGTCTGATTTTTCAAAGTTGTGGAAGGTGATGCCACGTTCACGCGCGATATTGTTTGATTCTACCAAGGTCCAGTAGTTCATAAGCATAAAGTAGATGCTTGTAAATTCAACAGACTCAGGCGATCCATATTCAATCAATTGTTGGGCAAGGTAGCTGTGAAGTCCCATGGCACCAAGACCAAAGGTATGAGCTTGGCTATTTCCGTGGTCGATGGTAGGAACAGCTACGATGTGTGAACTATCTGTAACGAAAGTAAGGGCACGAACCATAGCACGGATAGAACGACCAAAGTCAGGTGAAGTCATCATGTTGACTACGTTGGTTGAACCAAGGTTACATGAAACATCTGTTCCCATTTGAAGGAATTCTTGAGCATCGTTGATCAAGCTTGGTTCTTGGACTTGAAGAATCTCAGAACACAAGTTACTCATGATAATCTTACCATCAACAGGATTTGCACGGTTAGCCGTATCAATGTTGACTACATAAGGGTAACCAGACTCTTGTTGCAATTTGGAAATTTCCGTTTCCAAATCACGTGCTTTGATTTTTGTCTTGCGGATGTTTGGATTTGCGACCAATTCATCGTATTTTTCAGTGATGTCGATGTAGTTAAATGGCACACCGTATTCAAGTTCTACAGAGTATGGGCTGAAGAGGTACATTTCTTCATTTTTACGTGCTAATTCGTAGAATTTATCGGGCACCACAACACCAAGTGAAAGGGTCTTGACACGAACTTTTTCATCAGCGTTTTCTTTCTTAGTTGAAAGGAAAGCGATGATATCTGGGTGAAAGACATTGAGGTAAACAACACCAGCACCTTGACGTTGACCCAATTGGTTAGAGTAAGAGAAGCTATCTTCGAAGAGTTTCATGACTGGTACGACACCAGAAGCGGCACCTTCATAACCTTTGATAGGTGCGCCCGCTTCACGAAGGTTGCTGAGGGTAATTCCCACACCACCACCAATTCGTGAAAGTTGAAGAGCCGAGTTGATAGAACGTCCGATAGAGTTCATATCATCCGTTACTTGGATTAAGAAGCAAGATACCAACTCCCCACGACGAGCACGTCCAGCATTCAAGAAGGAAGGAGTAGCAGGTTGGTAGCGTTGGTGGATGATTTCATTGGCAATATCGATTGCAACAGCTTCATTGCCATCAGCGAAATAAAGGGCGTTAAAGAAGACGCGGTCTTCCATACTTTCAAGATAATATTCACCGTCGTTTGTCTTCAAGGCATATTGATTGTAAAACTTATAGGCAGCCATGAAAGACTTGAATTGGAAATTTTGGTCTTTGATAAATTGATGCAATTCTTCCAAGAATTCTGGACGGTATTTCTTGATAAAGGCTGTTTCGATGTAGTTGTGTTCAATGAGGTAGTTGATTTTATCAGTAATTGAATCAAAAACCATAGTGTTTGGAACTACATTTTCTTTAAAGAAGGCATCCAAGGCTTCCTTATCTTTATGAAGCATGATTTGTCCATTGACAGGACGGTTGATTTCGTTATTAAGACGGAAGTAAGTCACGTCCTCAAGATGTTTTAATCCCATAAAATTTCCCTTATCTAATTACAAAAGAAAGGCTTCTAAGTTAGCCCTAGAAGCAGTTTCTTCTGGATGATGTACTAAGATTATGCTAATTGTTTCAGTTTTCCTGGTTGGAAACCTGAAAAGACTTCAGTTGGTGTTTGGATCACAGGAGCTGCGCTGAAACCGAGCTCTTTCACTTGATCGATGTACTCAGGTTGCTCATCAAGATTGATTTCACGATAAGCGACATTATTACTGTCCAAGAAACGTTTGGTCATTTTACATTGGACACAGTTGTTTTTAGAATAAACGGTTACCATTGTGTAACTCCTCTTTCAAAATAGATTACTTTCTTAGTATATCAGAAAATAAATTTTTGTCAACGATTTAAAACTAAATATAGTGGTCTATTTTTCTACTCAAGGTCTCAAAACACAACATGTAGTGTTTGTTTTGTAAAATAGTGATGATTATCCTACAAGTAGTTTTTTGGAAAACTATATCCTGTGTTTTGTTATCTAAAATAGAAGATTTTCAGCAAGTTATCTGAAAGGAAATCGAATAAATCCCATAAAATGCTTGAAAAAAATCCTAGAAGATGATATAATACCAAATTGTAAGGGTTATCACATATAACTCAAAAAAGAAAGAACAAAAGGAGAGTCAAACTATGGCTTCTAAAGATTTCCACGTAGTGGCAGAAACAGGTATTCACGCACGTCCAGCAACATTGTTGGTACAAACTGCAAGCAAATTTGCTTCAGATATCACTCTTGAGTATAAAGGTAAATCAGTTAACCTTAAATCAATCATGGGTGTTATGAGTCTTGGTGTTGGCCAAGGTGCTGACGTAACTATCTCAGCTGAAGGTGCAGATGCAGATGACGCTATCGCTGCAATCTCAGAAACAATGGAAAAAGAAGGATTGGCATAAGGAAAATGACAGAAATGCTTAAAGGAATCGCAGCATCTGATGGTGTTGCAGTTGCAAAAGCATATCTACTCGTTCAACCGGATTTGTCATTCGAGACTGTTTCAGTCGAAGATACAAACGCAGAAGAGGCTCGTTTGGATGTAGCTCTTGAAGCTTCTCAAAACGAGCTTTCTCTTATCCGTGAGAAAGCTGTAGGTACGCTTGGTGAAGAAGCGGCTCAAGTTTTTGACGCTCATTTGATGGTTCTTTCTGACCCAGAATTGATTGGTCAGATTAAAGAAACAATCCGTGCTAAGAAAGTCAATGCTGAAGCAGGTCTTAAAGAAGTGACTGACATGTTCATCACTATCTTTGAAGGTATGGAAGACAATCCATATATGCAAGAACGTGCAGCGGATATCCGCGACGTGACAAAACGTGTATTGGCAAATCTTCTTGGTAAAAAATTGCCAAACCCAGCTTCTATCAACGAAGAAGTAATCGTGATTGCGCATGACTTGACACCATCTGATACAGCTCAATTGGACAAAAACTTTGTAAAAGCTTTTGTAACTAACATCGGTGGACGTACAAGCCACTCAGCTATCATGGCACGTACACTTGAAATTGCAGCTGTATTGGGAACAAATAACATCACTGAAGTGGTGAAAGACGGTGATATCCTTGCCGTTAACGGAATTACTGGTGAAGTGATTATCAACCCAACAGATGAACAAGCGGCAGAATTTAAAGCAGCTGGTGAAGCTTATGCTAAACAAAAAGCTGAATGGGCCCTTTTGAAAGATGCTCAAACAGTGACTGCTGACGGTAAACACTTCGAGTTGGCTGCTAACATCGGTACTCCAAAAGACGTTGAAGGTGTTAACAACAACGGTGCAGAAGCTGTTGGACTTTACCGTACAGAGTTCTTGTACATGGATTCTCAAGACTTCCCAACTGAAGATGAGCAGTATGAAGCATACAAGGCTGTTCTTGAGGGAATGAATGGTAAACCAGTGGTTGTTCGTACGATGGATATCGGTGGAGATAAGGAACTTCCTTACTTCGATATGCCACATGAAATGAACCCATTCCTTGGATTCCGTGCTCTTCGTATCTCTATTTCTGAAACTGGAGATGCAATGTTCCGTACACAAATCCGTGCCCTTCTTCGTGCTTCTGTTCATGGTCAATTGCGTATCATGTTCCCAATGGTTGCCCTTTTGAAAGAATTCCGTGCAGCCAAAGCAGTTTATGAAGAAGAAAAAGCAAACCTTCTTTCTGAAGGAGTTGCAGTTGCGGATGACATCCAAGTTGGTATCATGATTGAAATCCCTGCAGCAGCAATGCTTGCAGACCAATTTGCAAAAGAAGTAGACTTCATGTCAATTGGAACAAACGACTTGATCCAATACTCAATGGCAGCAGACCGTATGAACGAGCAAGTTTCATACCTTTACCAACCATATAACCCATCAATCCTTCGCTTGATCAACAACGTTATCAAGGCAGCTCACGCTGAAGGTAAATGGGCTGGTATGTGTGGTGAGATGGCTGGTGACCAAAAAGCTGTTCCACTTCTTGTCGGAATGGGCTTGGATGAGTTCTCTATGTCAGCAACATCAGTCCTCCGTACACGTAGCTTGATGAAGAAATTGGACACTGCTAAGATGGAAGAGTACGCTAACCGTGCCCTTACAGAGTGTTCAACAATGGAAGAAGTTCTTGAACTTCAAAAAGAATACGTTAACTTTGATTAATGTCATTAACCTTGTAACCTAGTTGCAAGGTTTTTTGACGCATTTTGGGAAAGTATAGTCTAATAAACTCCACTTTTCAATGATGAAGAGGCATGATATAATAGGAGAAACAAATAGAATAAGAGAGAAATCATGTCTAAAGAAATTGATATTGAATATTACCACCAGCTAGCCTTACAAAAGCAGAAGGAGCATCGAAAAGTTTTAGCCAATTTAAAGAAAAAGCCACCAAAAAATCTAGATAAGATAGCCCAGCAGATTCACCAAGAAGTCTTTGCGGAGATTGATTGTACTGCCTGTGCCAACTGTTGCAAGACATTGGGACCTGACTTCAAGGAAGCAGACATCACTCGTATTGCTAAGTACTTTAAGATGAAATTACCAGCTTTTGAAGCGGAGTTTCTGCAGGTAGATGAAGATGGCGATAAGGTTTTTAAATCCATGCCTTGTCCCTTTCTAGGAGGAGATAATCTCTGTTCCATCTATGATGTTCGTCCAAAGGCCTGTCGTGAATTTCCCCATACAGACAGGAAAAAAATCCATCAAATCAACCATTTGACTATTAAGAATACCTTGACCTGTCCAGCAGCCTATCTCTTTGTTGAGAAATTAAAGGATAAGTTATAGAGATTTAAAGGATAAAAAATTTCTAATAATAACTAGTAATATGAAGGGAGAACTCTGTGCCTAGACCGAAAACAAAAGAGGAGCTAATGCTGGCCTCTAAGGAAAACTATGAAAAGCTCAATCGTTTCATCTCCCAACTAAGTGAAGATGAGCTACAGATTCCATTTGATTTTTCAAGAGACCCAAAGAAAAAAGAAGCTCACTGGAAAAGGGATAAAAATCTACGGGATGTCTTGATCCATCTTTATGAATGGCAGCAGTTACTTTTGACTTGGGTACATTCCAATCAAAAAGGTCACGAAAGACCTTTTCTCCCTGAATCTTATAATTGGAAAACTTATGGAGAAATGAATATCGCTTTTTGGAAGAAGCACCAGAAAACCTCCTTAGAAGAAGCGACTAGACTCCTAGAACAATCACATAGGGAGGTTTTAGAATTGATAGAAGTTTTTAGCAATGACGACCTCTTTACCAAAGGTGT
Source organism: Streptococcus sp. CL6.22 (assembly GCF_049738055.1). Classification (GTDB taxonomy): domain Bacteria; phylum Bacillota; class Bacilli; order Lactobacillales; family Streptococcaceae; genus Streptococcus; species Streptococcus mitis_DJ. The sequence continues at coordinate 19,990 of NZ_JBKOTV010000004.1, forward strand.
CTATAAGTGGACCGGCGGAACAAGTCTAGGTTCCTACTTTGTCAGTAACACCTCCAGTCATTATGATTGGGCTCTGAAAAAACTCAAAGCTCATCGGAAGAATTGTAAGGGATAGATGGCCTATTTGAAATGGCAAGAATGAGTTCTTTTAAACGTAAGATAAAAACAAAGGGCCATCAAGTGATGTAGCCCTTTTGAGTTATACAATTAAATTACCATGCAAAAGCTGTCGTTGGAGCATTGAGCGCTTCTAACCACTGTTTATTTTTTACGGGGCAAAGAGTTACGGATATACCAGCCATATCTAGACTGGTCATAAATGTTCCTGATTTTATAAAGGTAATAGTGACTCCTTCAATTTCTAAGAGTTGAAGGAGATCATTGATAAATACGCCCATTTCTAAGTTGCTGGTAGTGCCTAGATTATTTACAAGCAATATAAATTGATCACCCTTTTTCCAATGATAGTGCAATCTTAATTTACTTATAATTTCATTTGCAAGGATTTCCGATGATTGGAATGGGACGATACGATAGCCTTCTTCGCCATGTATCCCAATACCATAGGAAATATTTCCTTCTTCCAAGTTAAATAGTGGAAGGGTGGCTTGGGGGAGACTAGCAGCTTTCGTTGCAAAGCCAATTGTTGCGATTTCGGGAGCAAGCTGATGACCTAAATCAGTTAGTTGCTCGATGTTGGCACCATTTTGAGCTGCAAATCCTAGGATTTTATGAAGTAAGATTGTCCCTGCAAGCCCTCTTCCTCTAATTTGAAATCTATTGTGAGGTTCAATTGAAATATCGTCGTGTGCTAGACTATAGCCGACCTTAATTCCTTCTTTTCTAGCAGTGTTAATGGCCCAGCTAAATTCTTTGGTGTCTGCTTCGAAATTTTTTACAATGATGAAGACACCGTGACCATTGTTTAAAAAACGAATGGACTCTAAGATTTCAGTTCTTGTAGGAGGAGTAAATAATTGGCCATAGATAGCAGCAGTAAGCATTCCTTCTCCCACATATCCAATATGCGCAGGTTCGTGACCGGAACCTCCACCCGACAATATTGGAACCTGATGAGGATTGCGATTTTTTTGATAGACTAGTGGTAAAGTAGGGTGTTTTTCTAATTCAGGATGACTGCTGACAGTTGCCGAAATGTAACTTGAAATAATTTTCTGTTTATGATTTGAAATAAATGTCATTGTGGTCTCTTTCCAATAATTGTCATGATTAGAAAGTCTGGTTGTGGAACTGGACTTTTTTTATTGACGTAAGCTTTCACGATTTCTGCTAGAGCGTGTGAATGATAGTCTAACAAAAAACAAGTATAAGCAGATGAATCGATATCAATCTGACCATATTCTCTTAAAATTTTTGATACAAGCAAGCGACAGTAGCTGATAAAGTGGTCATAGAAGTTATTTTGCCCTTGAATATCAAAAAGTTGAATATAAAAATCACGCTCTTGTTCGAAATAAAAAAATAATTCTTGTAATAGTTTTTGGCCTGAAATGAAGTCCAAGTTATTGGTGATATACTCGGTTAAGTCATTTTCAAATATCCAGTCTAGCAGTTCATATTTGTCAAGAAAGTGATTATAAAAGGTCTGTCTACGAATGCCAGCTGATTCCATGATATCTACAATGGAGATTTTGTCAAATTCTCTAGTAGCTAAAAGGTCTCTAAATGCCTTGGTAATCCGTTTTTTTGTAATAAGTGATGATGCCATAGGAAGCCTTTCTTTTACTTACTTCATTTTACCAAAAAAATGTTTTAAACGGGTTTAAAAGGGGACAAATAATAGAATCTGTCCCTTATCATCTAGCAATAAAAAATATATAATGAAAGCGAAAACAAAGATACATGCCGAAAGGAGTTTCTCATGAAAAAAATTATAAATGAACCGACACAAGTTGTTGATGAAATGTTGCAGGGATTGTCATTCATGCATGATGACTTGGTAGAACGCTTAGATGGTTTTGATGTCATCGTTAGAAAGGCAGAAAAGACAGGAAAAGTTGGACTCATTTCAGGTGGAGGTTCAGGACATGAACCAAGTCATGCTGGATTTGTAGGAGATGGAATGTTGTCTGCTGCCATTTGTGGAGCAGTCTTCACTTCACCTACTCCGGACCAAATTTTAGAAGCCATCAAGGCGGCTGATGAAGGTGCTGGAGTTTTCATGGTCATCAAGAACTATTCTGGGGACATCATGAATTTTGAAATTGCACAAGAACTTGCTGAAATGGAAGGTATTGATGTAGCAAGTGTTGTGGTTGATGATGATATCGCTGTTGAAAATAGTCTCTATACCCAAGGCCGTCGAGGTGTTGCAGGTACTATATTAGTCCATAAAATTTTGGGTGATGCGGCTCGTTCTGGTAAATCATTAGCTGAAATGAAGGACTTGGCCGACAAACTTGTCTTAGAAATTAAAACAATTGGCTTAGCTCTATCTGGCGCTACTGTTCCAGAAGTTGGGAAACCAGGTTTTGTTCTAGAAGATGATGAATTTGAATATGGAGTTGGTATTCACGGTGAGCCAGGATATAAAAAAGAGAAAATGCAACCTTCAGCACAATTGGCCTCAGAATTGGTTGAGAAACTATCTGAAGGTTTCCAACTTAAAGATGGTGAACGCTATGGCCTTCTCATCAATGGTTTAGGAAGCACTCCTCTTATGGAACAATACGTATTTGCAAATGATGTGGCTAAATTACTCCATGAAAAAGGTGTTGAGTTGGCATTTAAGAAAATTGGAAACTATATGACCTCAATCGATATGGCTGGTTTGTCATTAACATTGATTCGATTGGCAGATGATGAGTGGTTGGATGCTCTAAATGCACCTGTTACTACACCAGCTTGGTAAAACTCAAGGAGGAAATGTTTCATGAATGCTGAACAAGCTCTTGAATGGATGAAGCTTTTTAATAAAAAGATTCAAGAACAGAAAGATTATCTTAGTGAGCTAGACACTCCTATAGGAGATGGAGACCACGGTGGAAATATGGCGCGTGGCATGGCTGCAGTTATGGAGAACTTAGAAGGAAAGCAATTTGAGACCAGCAGTGATGTTTTTAAACTTGTCTCAATGCAACTACTGAGTAAGGTAGGCGGTGCTTCTGGTCCTTTGTATGGCTCTGCTTTTATGGGCATGGCCAAGGCTGATTCTCATTCTAAATTAGAAGAAATCTTACAAAGTGGTTTGGATATGATTATCAAACGTGGGAAAGCAGAAGTTGGAGAAAAGACAATGGTTGACGTTTGGACTCCTGTTATTGCTGCCTTGTCTGCAGGTCAATTGACTCAAGAGGTTATTGATAAGGTAGTGAATGCTACCAAAGATTTACTTGCAACTAAAGGAAGGGCATCTTATGTAGGAAAACGTTCTCTTGGCCATATTGATCCTGGGTCATTCTCATCAGGATTACTCTTTACTGCTCTTTTAGAAACTGGGGTGGTTTGATGGGAAGTATTGGTCTTGTTATCGTTTCACATTCCAAACACATTGCACAAGGTGTCGTTGAACTGATTAGTGAAGTAGCTAAAGATGTTCCGATTACTTATGTAGGAGGAACCGAAGATGGAGGAATTGGAACAAGTTTTGATCAAGTAGATAGGGTTGTTTCCGAAAATCCAGCAGATACTTTACTTGCCTTTTTTGACCTAGGTTCTGCTAAAATGAACTTAGAAATGGTGGCTGATTTCAGTGATAAAAGTATTATGATCAATAGGGTTCCAATTGTAGAAGGTGCCTATACTGCAGCAGCTCTTCTTCAGGCTGGTGCAGAACTGTCAGTTATTCAAACACAGTTGTCGGAGCTTGAAATCAATAAATAAGGAATCTTCCTATCATTCCTTTTATAGGTGAGTTATTGATTATCTCAACTATCAAATTTTAAGTAAATGATTTCAAAATCAGAAAGGGATTGCTTTGGGCAGTTCCTTTTTAATGTAAAAGGAGTGGAATCATAGCGTTTCTAAATTGTTAATACTCTTCGAAAATCAAATTCAAACCACGTCAACGTCGCCTTGCCGTACTCAAGTACAGCCTGCGGCTAGTTTCCTAGTTTGCTCTTTGATTTTCATTGAGTATAATAATTCAAAACTGATTGTGATGGGACTATTCTAACTTTAGAATTCTTCAAAAATTAAAATTTAAGGCAATCAATGGCTTAGAATAGTGCGAAAACATTTAGTTTATAGGAATTCTAGGTCTAGAATTGCATAGATATTTATGATGTTAGGGTGTTCGATAGTTAGGATTGTTCTATTCTGAAAGATTTGGGCTGTCAATTGTATAGAATAGTGATTTACCAATGAATTTTGAAAATTATAGGGGATAAAAAGAATCTTGATATTATTAGTTTCTTGCATTATAATGAGATTACGTACCGTTAGTATGTTAGAAGGGAGTTATAATGGCAAGGAATAGAAACTCACATGAAACTAGAAAAAAAATATTAGAAGTTTCGAAAGAGTTATTTTTAGAAAAAGGATTTGATAATACTTCAATACAAGATATAATCGATGGGTTAGGTGGATTGACGAAAGGTGTTATTTATCATCATTTCGAGTCTAAAGATGAAATATTGCAATCAATCATTAGCGAAAATAATCATGAAATTTTAAATTACAATTGGAGAGGAGATACTGCATTAGAAAAAATACAAAATTCTTTGATGGATGCGTTCTCTAATTTAGAACAACAAAGATTAGTATACTCTGTCTCAATTATGCTAAGAAGTCCACGTTTGTTAGGAGAGCAGTATTTAAGTTTATTTTCTGATTTTTTACCAGGGATTAGAGAAAAAATTTTCGAAGGTGTTAAAGATAAATCAATTAAAACAGAATATCCTGAAGAGCTAGCTGATTTGATTGTTTTAACTTTGAATATTTGGATTGGGTTCCAAATTTCTATTTATTCAGTAGAAGAATTAAAGAGTAAAATGAAGTTCATTAAACTAACTTTTGAAGGTTTGGGAGTGCAGTTGATTACTGATGAAATGATGGAAGTAATTTTCCAATTATTTGATCACTTAAAAGGTGTCAAATAAATTTTAAGTATTGATATTTTAAAAAATACCATACTCTAGATATGGTATTAAAAATTCTAGTATACATACCTTTAGTATGTATATTTTTTAGAATTAGACATACCGAAAGTATGTAAAGTGCTTTTTGAATAGTGTAATTAATATTAACAAAATTTTTTGGAGGAAAAATCTATGTTGTCGCTTATTAAAATTGAATTAAATAAAGTTTCAAAATCAAAATTATTTTTTGCTTGGTTGGGTACTATATTGATAATATTAGGTATTACAGGAATCATAATCATGGGGTTAGGTACTGATAATAAACTGGGAGATTTTGTTGGACAGAGTGCCAATAATATTAAAATTACTGATAAATGGGGAAGTTGGGCAATTGCAACATCATTGTTTGGATCTTTATTTACTAAAGCAGCATTTTTGATTTTTGAATCTTATTTATTGTCTGCGATTATTATTGATGAATTTAAACGAAGAACAATTTTTCAGCTGTTTTCCTACCCTGTTTCTAAAATAAAGTTACTATGGGGAAAAATGCTTACAGTAATTCTGATATCATTTATTGCTCATTTTACTGCACATTTAGTTATTCAATTATTAATTAAATTAGTAGCAGTTTTAACCGAATCGAATTATATTCCAATAGCTAATCAAATGATTAACTTAGCTGGAATTACGGTTGGAACAGTATTAATCGGAATACTACCTTTTGTTTTAGGTATGATTAGGCATTCAATAGCTATAACAATGCTTTCAGGACTTGGTTTAGCAGCGTTACTTTCGAATGTAAGTTCAGGTAGTTTAACTAATAATTTTGTTGATAACTTATTCTTCTTAATATTTGCTAGTTTCATAAGTTTAATAATTGTTTCATTTTCAATTTATACTATTTCAAGAAAAGATATTAATATCAAGTAGTATAGCTAAATTTAATGGAAAGAAAGTGCTAATTTTGTGATGATTTATTTAAACGAAGAGGCTGTATAAGTTGGTATTTATACTCCTGAAGAAAAATCCTTGCATTTAAAGCTAGATATAGAAAGAGAGATAGAAATGAGAAATATTGTTGAAGTAAAAGAAGTTTTTAAAACAATTGATAAAGAAGAAATTTTAAGTGGTATCAACCTTCAAATTGCTGAAGGAGAAATCTATGGTTTTTTAGGACCGAATGGTGCTGGAAAAACAACGTTAATGAAATGTATGTTATCCTTATCAACAATTACATCAGGTAGTATTGAGGTTTTTGGGAAAAATCTACAAGAACACAGAGAAGAAATCCTAAGTCAGGTTGGAAGTGTTATTGAAACACCAATTTTTTATGAAAACCTCACAGCAAAAGAAATTTTGGAAATTCACGCGCAATATATGAGGAAAAATATTACCGAATCAGATATAATAAGAGCCTTAAGGATGGTCGGATTAAAAAATACGACTAAAAAAGTAAAAGAGTTTTCGTTAGGAATGAGGCAAAGGCTTGGTTTAGCTCGTGCGTTTCTAACAAAACCTAAATTGTTAATTTTAGATGAACCAATCAATGGTTTAGATCCAATAGGAATTCAAGAAATTCGGAATCTTTTGTTGTCTCTTTCTAAGGAATGTGGTGTTACAATATTCATCTCAAGCCATATTTTATCGGAAATTTCACAGATAGCAGATAAGATTGGTGTTATCAAAAATGGAGAAATGCTAGAACAGGTCTCTATGAAAGAGATTAGGAGAGAGAATATTGACTTAGAAGAATATTTTATGTCACATTTTCTAAATGAAATTTAAGAATTATGAGGTAGATTAGGAATGAAACAATTGACAAAGTACCATAAGAAGTCTTTTTATACTTTCATGATTTTTAATATACTAGTTCCTTTAACTAATATTGCTTTTGCTTATTCTATTAAAATTATAATTGATAGTGGAATGTCCCAAAATAGGGAAGCTCTAACTCAAGCGATACTAATAGGTGCTATCGTAATATTTATCTATGCCAGTCTTAATTTTATATCCCTTCGATTAAGAAATAAACTTGTTAGGCAGATTATGTCAAGATACAAAAATAAGGTGTTTAAATCTATTTTAGATAGGGATTATAGAGAATTTTCTAAGGAAAAATCAGGGAAATTTATTTCAATATTAACTGAGAACATGAAGAAAATTGAGCAGGATTATTTGCACCAGTATTTTAATATTTCAAAAAATATTTCCTTAATGATTTTCTCACTAGTAGCCATGTTTATAGGTAATTGGTTTTTGACCTTATTAGTTATCATTGCTAGTATTATTCCAATGATGATATCAGGATTTATTGGGCAAAAATCAGCTTCACTTCAAAAAAAGAGCTATGATTGCCGATCAGAAGTATTTAGCTAAGGTTAAAGATATTTTAGCAGGGTTTCTAGTTATAAAGAGTTTTAATGTGAAAGAGGCTATCGGTCAAGATTACAAAAACGAAAGCGAAAAATTGGATGAGATATATTTCATCAAAGGGAAATTTGATGTTTTATCTAATGTTATTTCTCAACTTTCAGGGATGATTGTTTTTTTAGTAGCCTTTGGTGGAGGAATGTATCTGGTCTTCGGTGGGCATACCACAATTGGGAGTGTTACAGCTATTGTTCAACTAGTCAATTTTGTAGTAATGCCACTAAATGAAATTGGTATGGGAATGAGTAAATTACGTGAAGGTCAGGCTACACTGAATTCATTTGAGGTAAAAGATGTAATCGAACTTCAAACTGGTAAAACGAAAGAATATTTTGATGATGTCATTTCTTTTTCAAATGTAGATTTTTCCTACCCTAATGCTGAGGAAAAGATTTTTAATAATTTATCTTTACAGATCAAAAAGGGGGGGAAAATTGCAATAGTAGGTATGTCAGGTAGTGGAAAATCAACTTTACTCAATCTATTACTGCGTTTCTATGATGTAACAAGTGGGTATATCTCAATTGATAATCAAGATTTGCAAGCTATTTCAGCAGAGAGCCTTTATAACTTAATGACTATTGTTCAGCAAGATGTTTATATCTTTGATGATACTTTAAAAGCAAATATTACCCTTAGTCAATCCTTTACTGAAGATGATATAAAAAAAGCTGTACAGCAGTCTGGCTTAGAAAGTTATATTTTAGAAAATGAATTAGGTCTACAAACTTCATGTGGCGAGAATGGATCAAATCTATCTGGGGGAGAAAGACAGAGACTTAGTATTGCGCGTGCTTTAATTCGAAAAACACCAATCTTATTATTAGATGAGGCTACCTCGTCTTTAGATAATAAAGTTACTACTGAAATTGAAAATTCAATTTTAGAAATTCAAGATTTGACGGTTCTTGTTGTTACGCATAAGTTAAATAAGAGCATGTTGAAAAAATACGATAGAATTCTTTTTATGAAAAATGGAGTTATTGTTGAAGATGGTTCTTTTGATAACTTGATGGATAGGAAAGGTGAATTTTATAAATTGGTTGAGTTGAGTGTGTAATGCTACCAGAATAAAAAGAGGATGAAAATCTTTAATCTCAAGTTCTTTTTCAATAATATTATGGTTGTATAAACAAAGGAAATTTGAGAATTAAAAAGTAACTAAAAAAGAAGGCTAAATAATATTAAGCTGTAAAATACAACTCATCGAATATGATTAAATGGTAAGTATCAATTAAATTGAAAATTTTATAGTGTTATAATATAATTAAACCATAAGAGCAAGAAGGTTGTGATTAAAAAATAATCTTAGTATAGCTTATCTCTGACAAATATTTAGATTTTAGAGCTGTTTAATTTTAAGCAGTCATTATTTTTAAACATTAGGGGCTTCAAAGGAAAATATTTAAAATGAAACATTTTTTTGCAGGTATCGGAGAGTTAAAATTAGCTTTCTACATCTTATATGTTTTGCTAGGTCTAGCACCTTTATTTCACACTTACATAATAAATGCTGAAACAGGGATAGGAAAATCAGTTTTAACTATTATAGGGGTAGTCTCCGTATTTATGTTGACTATTGCTCGAATTTATAGAAGATTTTTCTATAATAAAAATAAACTTGACTAGAATAGTATGGATTAGTTAATCAATTGGAACGATTATTCTTTGTGATACTATACCACTTTTAAGTTTTTACATTAAACAGCCGACTGAAGTGAAAGTTGTTTATCTTAGAAAGGAAAATCTAAAATTGTCCTACAAATTTCTACTCTTCGACCTCGACCACACTTTGCTTGATTTTGATGCTGCTGAGGATGTGGCTTTGACGCAACTTCTAAAAGAAGAAGGAGTTGCAGATATTCAGGCTTATAAAGACTATTACGTTCCTATGAACAAATCTCTCTGGAAGGACTTGGAGCAAAAGAAAATCAGTAAACAAGAGCTGGTTAACACGCGCTTTTCTCGTTTATTTGCTCACTTTGGACAGGAAAAAGACGGTAGTTTTCTAGCCCAACATTACCAGTTTTACCTATCCCAGCAAGGGCAAGCTTTTTCAGGTGCTCATGAACTTTTAGATAGCCTCATCGAGCGTGATTATGACTTATATGCTGCGACAAATGGCATTACTGCTATTCAGACGGGACGTTTGGCTCAATCTGGTCTGGCACCTTATTTCAATCAAGTCTTTATCTCTGAACAATTGCAAACACAAAAGCCAGATGCTCTCTTTTATGAAAAGATTGGCCAACAGATTGCAGGTTTTAGTAAAGAAAAGACGCTGATGATTGGAGATTCTCTAACCGCCGACATTCAAGGTGGCAATAATGCGGGGATTGATACTATCTGGTACAACCCTCATCACCTAGAAAATCACACACAAGCCCAGCCAACCTACGAAGTCCATTCTTACCAATACTTGCTGGATTGTTTAGATAAACTGTAAAAAGTGGTTTAGAAAGCCACTTTTTGCTATAATAGAGGCAGTAAAAACGAAGGAGTTGGCTATGGAACACTCGTCTTGGCATGCTTTGATTAAGGAGCAATTACCTGAGGGTTATTTTGGGAAAATCAATCAGTTTATGGAGCAGGTCTATTCCCAAGGGACTATTTATCCACCCAAGGAAAAGGTTTTTCAGGCTCTATTGACTACACCGCTTGAAGAAGTTAAGGTGGTGATTCTAGGGCAAGATCCCTATCACGGGCCAGGTCAAGCGCAGGGCTTGAGTTTTTCTGTACCTGACTCTATCCCAGCTCCGCCATCCTTGCAAAATATCTTGAAAGAATTGTCAGATGACATCGGGGTTAAGAAATCCCATGATTTGACAGCTTGGGCTGAGCAAGGAGTCTTACTTCTTAATGCTTGTTTGACAGTTCCGGCTGGACGGGCTAATGGTCATGCTGGGCAGATATGGGAGCCTTTTACGGATGCTGTGATTCAGGTGGTCAATCATCTAGATAGACAAGTCGTTTTTGTACTCTGGGGAGCTTATGCACGCAAGAAGAAGGCCTTAGTTACCAATCCTCATCACTTGATTATCGAATCAGCCCATCCCAGTCCTTTGTCAGTTTATAGAGGATTTTGGGGTTCCAAGCCTTTTTCCAAGGCCAATGCATTCTTAAAAGAAACAGGACAAGAGCCAATCGATTGGCTTAGATAAGGAGAAAATATGCCTCAGTTAGCGACGATTTGCTACATTGATAACGGGAAAGAACTGCTCATGCTCCATCGTAATAAGAAGCCAAATGATGTCCATGAAGGGAAATGGATTGGTGTGGGTGGTAAGCTGGAGCGTGGTGAGACTCCACAGGAATGTGCAGCACGTGAAATCCTTGAAGAAACAGGACTCAAAGCCAAGCCAGTTCTAAAAGGTGTTATCACTTTTCCTGAATTCACACCAGATTTAGACTGGTACACCTATGTTTTTAAGGTGACGGAGTTTGAGGGGAATTTGATTGATTGCAATGAGGGGACGCTGGAATGGGTCCCCTATGACGAGGTTTTGAGTAAGCCGACTTGGGAAGGTGACCATACCTTTGTTGGGTGGCTTTTAGAAGATAAACCCTTCTTTTCAGCCAAGTTTGTTTATGATGGGGATAAATTGTTGGATACCCAAGTTGATTTTTATGAATAAAGGAGAAAGCAGATGCTACTAATCAAAAATGGTCGTGTTATGGATCCCAAGTCTGGTTTGGATCAAGTGTGTGATGTCTTGGTTGAAGATGGAAAGATTATCAAAATTGCGCCTGAAATTAAAGAAGAAGGCGCAGAAATCCTGGATGCCACAGGTCTTGTAGTTGCTCCTGGCTTGGTTGATATCCATGTTCATTTTCGTGAACCTGGTCAGACCCACAAGGAAGACATCCATACTGGTGCCCTAGCAGCCGCTGCAGGTGGTTTTACCACGGTTGTCATGATGGCTAATACTAGTCCAACCATTTCAGACGTGGAGACTTTGCAAGAAGTTCTCCAGTCAGCTGCCAAAGAGAAGATTAATGTTAAGACGGTTGCGACCATTACTAAGAATTTTAATGGGCAAGATTTGACTGACTTTAAAGCACTCTTAGAAGCTGGAGCTGTTGGTTTTTCTGATGACGGTATTCCGCTTGAGAGCAGTAAAGTTGTCAAGGAAGCCATGGAGGAAGCTAAAAAGCTTAATACCTTTATTAGTCTTCATGAGGAAGATCCAGGTTTGAACGGTGTTCTTGGCTTTAATGAAAATATCGCTAAAGAACATTTCCATATCTGCGGTGCGACTGGGGTGGCTGAGTACGCTATGATGGCGCGTGATGTCATGATTGCCTATGCAACTAAGGCACATGTTCACATCCAGCATTTGTCTAAGGAAGAAAGTGTTAAAGTAGTGGAGTTTGCTCAAGGATTGGGAGCGCAAGTAACAGCAGAAGTAGCGCCACAGCATTTCTCCAAGACAGAAGCGCTCCTTTTGACACAAGGAAGCAATGCTAAGATGAATCCGCCACTTCGTTTGGAATCAGACCGTCGTGCCGTGATTGAAGGTCTCAAGTCAGGTGTCATCACAGTTATCGCGACTGACCACGCGCCTCATCATGCAGATGAAAAAAATGTTGAGGATATTACCAAAGCGCCATCTGGTATGACAGGTTTGGAAACATCTCTTTCTCTCGGCTTGACCTATTTGGTAGAAGCTGGTGAGTTAAGCCTGATGGAATTGCTTGAAAAGATGACCTACAACCCAGCCAAACTTTACAACTTTGAAGCAGGTTACTTGGCTGAGAATGGTCCAGCAGATATCACTATTTTTGATGCTAAGGCTGACCGCCTTGTGGACTCCCATTTTGCTTCGAAAGCAGCTAATTCACCATTCATCGGTGAAACCTTAAAAGGGCAGGTTAAATATACCATCTGTAAGGGACAAATCGTCTATCAAAACTAGGGGGAGTCTGCTCTGTAAACAAAAAGAATAGAGAGCCTATATGTACCAAACCCATCATTTCAAAGACAAGTTTATCTTATTTTTAAAGATATTTTTCCCTATCCTGATTTATCAATTTGCCAATTATTCTGCATCCTTTGTTGATACGACTATGACAGGTCAATACAATACTATGGACTTGGCTGGTGTGTCTATGGCAACCAGTATCTGGAATCCTTTCTTTACTTTCCTAACAGGGATTGTTTCAGCTTTGGTGCCCATCATTGGTCACCATCTTGGTCGAGGCAAAAAGGAAGAAGTTGCATCCGATTTTTACCAGTTCATCTATTTGGCCTTGGGTCTATCTGTGGTCTTGCTGGGGATGGTGCTTTTCTTGGCACCACCAATCTTGAATCATATTGGACTAGAAGCACCGGTGGCGGCAGTAGCGGTTCGCTATCTTTGGTTTTTATCTATCGGAATTATCCCCCTGTTACTTTTTAGTGTCATTCGTTCCTTGCTGGATTCGCTGGGCTTGACCAAACTGTCCATGTATCTCATGCTTTTGTTACTCCCTCTCAATAGCGGATTTAACTATCTCTTGATTTACGGTGCCTTTGGTGTTCCAGAACTGGGAGGTGCTGGTGCTGGTTTAGGTACTTCCTTGGCCTACTGGGTCTTACTTGGGATTTCTGTTCTGGTTTTATTTAAACAGGAGAAGCTCAAAGCCTTACATCTTGAGAAACGCATTCCTCTTAATATGGATAAAATCAAGGAAGGAGTTCGTTTAGGTCTGCCAATTGGGGGAACTGTCTTCGCAGAAGTGGCTATTTTCTCCGTGGTTGGCTTGATTATGGCTAAGTTCTCGTCCTTGATTATCGCTAGTCACCAGTCAGCCATGAACTTTTCAAGTCTTATGTACGCCTTTCCTATGAGTATCTCATCAGCTATGGCTATTGTCGTTTCCTATGAAGTGGGAGCCAAGCGATTTGATGATGCAAAAACTTATATTGGTTTAGGAAGATGGACAGCCCTCATTTTTGCGGCCTTCACCTTATCTTTCCTTTACATTTTTAGGGGAAATGTGGCCAGTCTTTATGGTAACGACCCAGAATTTATCGATTTGACAGCGCGCTTTTTGACTTATAGTCTTTTCTTCCAATTAGCAGATACCTTTGCGGCACCGCTTCAGGGAATTTTACGGGGTTATAAGGATACAGTTATTCCTTTTTACCTTGGTTTGGTTGGCTATTGGGGAGTAGCAATCCCAGTGGCTATGGTATTTGATTCCCTAACAGATTTTGGAGCTTATTCTTACTGGATCGGCTTGATTATTAGTTTGGTTGTGAGTGGAGTTCTCTACCGTTGGCGTTTAACTGTGATTATGAAGAGATTTGAATCTTTAGAAAAATATAAACGCTAAAAAGTTTGTGAAAAAATATTCTTGATAAGGAAATCCCTTATTCCAATGGGGTTTTCTTTTTTATTTTGTGAAATTTTCTTTAGAAAAACTTTGACAGTATTTGTCAAAAACGGTAAAATAGTAAGGTAAGAAGAAACTTAGAAAGGCAAGAAGATGTCAATTTTAGATAAAAATCTTTTGCTAGAGATGTTCCGTAAGATGGAAGAAATCCGTCGTATGGACTTAAAAATTGCGCAATTAGTAAAGAAAGGGAAAGTGCCAGGAATGACGCACTTTTCTGTTGGAGAAGAGGCGGCTAACGTGGGTGCTATGTTGGCTCTCAATCCAGATGATCTAATTACCTCAAACCACCGTGGTCACGGACAAGCTATTGCCAAAGGGATTGACCTCAATGGAATGATGGCTGAAATCCTCGGTAAATACACTGGAACCTGTAAAGGTAAAGGTGGTTCTATGCATATTGCCGACCTTGATGCTGGTAACCTTGGTGCCAATGGTATCGTAGGTGGTGGTATGGGAATCGCTGTTGGTGCAGCCCTCAGTCAGCAAATGCAACATACTGGAAAAATCGTTGTCTGCTTCTTTGGAGATGGTGCGACCAACGAAGGTGTTTTCCACGAAGCAGTGAACATGGCTTCTATCTGGAACCTGCCAGTTATTTTCTACTGCATCAACAACGGTTACGGTATCTCTGCGGATATCAAGAAAATGACCAATGTCGAACATATCCATCAACGTAGCGCCGCTTATGGAATTCCTGGAATGTTCATCGAAGACGGTAACAATGTCATCGACGTCTATGAAGGATTTAAGAAAGCTGTAGATCATGTTCGCAGTGGTAATGGTCCAGTCTTGATTGAAAGTGTTACTTATCGCTGGCTTGGTCACTCATCATCTGACCCTGGTAAATATCGTACACGTGAAGAAGTCGAATTGTGGAAACAAAAAGACCCAATCGAAAACCTTCGCAAGTACCTCATTGAAAATAACATTGCAAGTGTCGAAGAATTGGAAGAAATCCAAGCGCAAGTCAAGGAAGCAGTAGAAGCTTCTGTTAAATTTGCAGAGGAAAGTCCATTCCCACCGCTTGAATCAGCATTTGAAGATATTTACGCAGACTAAGGAGAAAGAGATAAAATGGAAACAAAAACAATGTCCTTCCGTGACACCATTATCCTTGCTATGTCTGAGGAAATGCGTCGCGATGAAAATGTGTTCTTGATGGGAGAAGACGTCGGTGTCTTCGGAGGAGACTTCGGAACTTCTGTTGGAATGCTTGAAGAATTTGGTCCAGAACGTGTTCGTGACTGTCCTATTTCTGAAGCTGCCATCTCTGGAGCAGCAGCCGGAGCAGCCATGACAGGACTTCGTCCCATCGTCGATATGACCTTCATGGACTTCTCGGTTATTGCCATGGACAATATCGTCAACCAAGCTGCTAAAACACGCTATATGTTTGGTGGGAAAGGTCAGGTTCCAATGACTGTTCGTTGTGCAGCTGGTAACGGAGTTGGTTCTGCAGCCCAGCATTCACAATCTCTAGAGTCTTGGTTCACTCATATCCCAGGACTTAAGGTTGTAGCACCAGGTACGCCTGCGGACATGAAAGGATTGCTTAAGTCTTCTATCCGTGATAACAACCCTGTTATTATCCTTGAGTACAAGTCAGAATTTAACCAAAAAGGGGAAGTACCAGTTGATCCAGACTATACGATTCCACTTGGAGTTGGGGAAATCAAACGTGAAGGTACGGATGTAACAGTTGTTACTTATGGAAAAATGCTTCGCCGTGTGGTTCAAGCAGCTGAAGAATTAGCAGAAGAAGGAATTTCTGTTGAGATTGTTGACCCACGCACCCTTGTTCCGCTTGATAAGGAGATCATCATTAACTCAGTTAAGAAGACTGGTAAAGTTGTTCTGGTTAACGATGCCCATAAAACAAGCGGCTATATCGGAGAGATTTCAGCTATTATTTCAGAATCGGAAGCATTTGACTATCTAGATGCACCAATCCGTCGTTGCGCAGGAGAAGATGTGCCAATGCCTTATGCACAAAACCTAGAAAATGCAATGATTCCAACCGTTGAAAGCATCAAAGATGCCATCCGTAAAACATATAATAAAGAATAGAATTACATAAGATAAGTTATGTAAAATAACGGTTGTTTTTAACTTTAGTAACTTGAGATATGTATTGTACCCAAGTTATTTGTAAAGTTGTGACAGTTTTTTGACGAATCAATAATATTCGATAAAAAACTTAGTAAGTCTACTAGGTTGGTCGCCTAATAGCGGCAACCGTAGCAACTTGAGATACGTGTTGTATCCAAGTTGCTTGTAGAGTTGAGCACGGGCTAAAAGCTCTGAAAAAAGATAAATCTCCTTGGCTTCATCGAAGCCATCATCGATTTCCTATTTTTCAGTCGCTTTTAACGCCCTTTGTATCATTTAATTGAACTCGGGCTAAAGTCTGTGTGAAAAAGATAAACTTTCCTAGAAACTAAAGTTTCTTCGTCAAGTTTCCTATTTTCACTTTGACTTTTGACGCCCTTAGTATCTTATAATAGAATTGGAGAGGTCATGGCTGATGACAAGTTAAGAGCGACTCCTGCAGCTAGAAAGTTAGCGGATGATCTAGGGATCAACCTTTACGACGTTTCTGGCTCAGGTGCAAACGGTCGTGTCCACAAAGAAGACGTGGAAACTTATAAAGACACAAATGTGGTTCGCATTTCGCCACTTGCAAAACGAATTGCCCTCGAACATAACATTGCTTGGCAGGAAATCCAAGGAACTGGTCATCGTGGTAAAATCATGAAGAAGGATGTTTTGGCCCTGCTTCCTGAAAATATCGAAAACGATACCATCAAGTCTCCTGCTCAGATTGAAAAAGTGGAAGAAGTTCCTGATAATGTAACACCATACGGTGAAATCGAGCGTATTCCAATGACACCAATGCGTAAGGTTATTGCCCAACGCATGGTTGAATCTTACCTAACTGCGCCAACCTTCACGCTCAACTATGAAGTTGATATGACTGAAATGTTGGCTCTTCGTAAGAAGGTTCTTGAGCCAATCATGGAAGCAACTGGGAAGAAGACCACTGTAACAGATCTTCTTTCACTTGCTGTTGTTAAGACTCTTATGAAACACCCTTTCATCAACGCTTCATTGACTGAAGATGGCAAGACTATTATCACTCACAACTATGTCAACCTTGCGATGGCAGTTGGGATGGATAATGGATTGATGACTCCTGTTGTTTACAATGCTGAGAAGATGAGTCTTTCTGAACTGGTTGTAGCCTTTAAGGATGTTATTGGCCGTACCTTGGATGGTAAATTAGCTCCAAGCGAACTGCAAAATTCAACATTTACTATCAGTAACTTGGGAATGTTTGGTGTTCAGTCCTTTGGTCCTATTATTAACCAACCAAACTCAGCTATTCTTGGTGTCAGTTCGACTATTGAGAAGCCAGTTGTCGTCAATGGTGAGATTGTCATTCGTCCAATCATGAGTCTTGGTTTAACAATTGACCACCGTGTTGTAGATGGTATGGCAGGTGCTAAGTTTATGAAAGACTTGAAAGAATTGATTGAAAATCCAATCTCAATGTTGATTTAAGAACAAGAGGATTCATTTTAAAGATATAGATAAAGGAAGGAAGACATGGCCTTAGAAGTAATTATGCCAAAAGCCGGCGTGGATATGACAGAAGGACAAATCGTCCAATGGAATAAAAAAGTCGGAGAATTTGTAAAAGAAGGAGAAATCCTTTTGGAAATCATGACTGACAAAGTCAGCATGGAATTGGAAGCTGAAGAAGATGGTTACTTGATTGCCATCCTCAAAGGAGATGGGGAAACTGTCCCTGTAACGGAAGTCATTGGTTACCTTGGGGAAGAAGGGGAAAATATCCCAACAGCTGGAGCAGCAGCGCCAGAAGCTAGCCCAGCGCCTACAGTTAGTGCCTCAAACGACGACGGCAAGAGCGATGATGCCTTTGATATCGTCGTGATTGGTGGAGGTCCTGCTGGATATGTGGCAGCCATTAAAGCAGCTCAACTTGGTGGTAAGGTTGCCCTTGTTGAGAAATCAGAACTCGGTGGAACCTGCTTGAACCGTGGCTGTATCCCTACCAAGACCTACCTTCACAACGCAGAAATCATTGAAAATATCGGTCATGCAGCAAACCGTGGTATCGTTATCGAGAATCCAAACTTCACTGTAGATATGGATAAACTTTTAGAAACTAAATCTAAAGTTGTTAATACCTTAGTAGGTGGTGTTGCAGGTCTTCTTCGTAGCTACGGAGTTACTGTTCATAAGGGAATTGGTACAATCACTAAAGACAAGAACGTCTTGGTAAATGGTTCAGAATTGCTTGAAACCAAGAAAATTATCCTTGCTGGTGGTTCAAAAGTCAGCAAGATCAACGTCCCTGGTATGGAATCTCCACTGGTGATGACCAGTGACGACATTCTTGAAATGAACGAAGTTCCAGAGAGCCTCGTAATCATCGGTGGTGGCGTTGTCGGTATCGAACTCGGGCAGGCCTTCATGACATTTGGTTCAAAAGTGACTGTTATTGAAATGATGGACCGTATCGTACCAGCTATGGATGCGGAAGTTTCTAAGAACCTTCGCTTGATTCTTGAACGTAAAGGCATGACCATCTTGACTGACACTAAACTCCAAGAAATCATCGAGGAAAATGGTCAACTTCGTATCAAGGTTGAAGGAAAAGACGATGTCATCGCAAGTAAAGCCCTTCTTTCAATCGGTCGTGTGCCAGACCTTGAAGGTATTGGCGATGTTGAGTTTGAATTGGATCGTGGACGTATCAAGGTCAACGAATACATGGAAACTTCTGTTCCAGGCATCTACGCTCCAGGTGACATCAACGGTACTAAGATGTTGGCGCACGCAGCCTTCCGCATGGGTGAAGTAGCAGCAGAAAATGCCCTTAAAGGAAATCATGCTGTTGCCAAGTTGAACTTGACTCCTGCAGCCATCTACACTCTTCCTGAAGTAGCAGCAGTAGGTCTTACTGAAGAACAAGCTCGTGAGAAATACGATGTTGCCATCGGTAAATTCAACTTTGCTGCCAACGGACGTGCTATTGCATCGGATGCTGCTCAAGGTTTCGTAAAAGTCATTGCAGATAAGAAATATGGAGAAATCCTTGGTGTTCATATCATCGGTCCTGCAGCTGCAGAATTGATCAATGAAGCGTCGAGCATTATCGAAATGGAAATTACTGTTGAAGAAATGCTGAAGACTATCCACGGACACCCAACTTACTCTGAAGTGATGTATGAAGCATTTGCAGATGTTCTAGGAATGGCCATCCATTCACCTAAGAAAAAATAAAATGAAGATAGACTAGGCTGGAAAGATATTTTCCAGTCTCTATCGTATAAAGGGATATCATGAAATATATTATCAATCATTCAAACGACACTGCCTTTAATATCGCCTTGGAAGAATATGCCTTTAAATACCTTTTGGATGAGGATCAAATCTTCCTACTTTGGATTAACAAGCCCTCTATCATTGTTGGTCGTCACCAGAATACCATCGAAGAAATCAACCGTGATTATGTTCGAGAAAATGGTATTGAGGTGGTCCGCCGTATCAGTGGTGGTGGAGCTGTTTACCACGATTTAAACAATCTCAACTACACGATTATCTCAAAAGAAGATGAAAACAAGGCTTTTGACTTTAAGAGCTTCTCAACTCCAGTTATCAATACTTTGGCTCAACTTGGGGTTAAAGCTGAGTTCACAGGTCGTAATGACTTAGAAATTGACGGCAAGAAATTCTGTGGCAATGCCCAAGCCTATATCAACGGTCGTATCATGCACCACGGTTGCTTGCTCTTTGACGTTGATTTGTCAGTCCTTGCTAACGCCCTCAAGGTTTCAAAAGATAAATTTGAATCAAAAGGTGTGAAATCCGTCCGTGCTCGTGTAACCAATATTGTCAATGAACTACCAGAAAAAATCACAGTCGAAGAATTCCGTGACTTACTCTTGGAATACATGAAAAAAGAGTATCCAGAGATGACAGAATACGTTTTTTCTGAGGAAGAATTAGCTGAAATCAATCACATCAAGGATACTAAGTTTGGTACTTGGGACTGGAACTATGGTAAATCACCTGAATTTAACGTCCGTCGTGGGACAAAATTCACCAGTGGTAAGGTTGAAGTCTTTGCTAACGTTACTGAATCAAAAATCCAAGACATCAAGATTTATGGTGACTTCTTTGGTATTGAAGACGTTGCTGCAGTAGAAGATGTCCTTCGTGGGGTAAAATATGAACGCGAAGATGTCCTCAAAGCGCTAGAAACCATTGATATCACACGCTACTTTGCTGGTATTAGCCGTGAAGAAATCGCTGAAGCGGTAGTTGGATAAATCAAAAAGAAGTTGGTTGTAGGACCAGCTTCTTTTTTTGATATGTATTTACATAATTTAAAATACGTAAAATCATAAACTATCTAGAGCATTTTTTTGTTCATCGTTGACGATATGGGTATAGAGGTCAGTGACTTGTGTACTGGCATGTCCTAGCTGATGACTGACCAAAACTTGCGATTTAGTGGCATCATAGAGCCTGGTTGCTAGCGTATGGCGTAGTTTATGGGGTGTTACACGGACTTTGAAGTCCTCAGAGTACTTAGCAACCATTTTCTCAACGCTGGAAGCATCGATACGATTAGGAACACCTCTGTAGAGAGTCAAAAAAAGGGCTGTATCTGTTTTTTCTGTCTTATAGCGTTGATTTCGAATGGCTAGATAATTCTCTAGATAAGGTTTTGCAAAGGCAGCGACATTGACCGAGTCACGTTTGCCCCCTTTTCGAGTGACATCAATAACCATCATTTTGAGATTGAGATCCCTTATATCTAGATTAACTGCTTCAGACAAGCGAACACCGGACGCCAAGAGAAGAGCAATAATGGCCAAATCACGTTCTTTATTTTTATTAAATGAAGATAGGGCGCGATTTGAGAGCTGTTGTGGGTAATCTTGGTCGATATAAGTTAGAAAACCTTCTGTTTCATCACCTAGAAAGAGCTTTTGTTTGATGTTTTCAGCTCTGGCAGCAAGTGTTTCTTTCTTTTTTTTGGTTGAAACTTTTTTCATTACATTACGATAAAAATAAGGTTCCCCCTGATCGTTTTCGACTTCCTCGGTTAGATACTTATAAAGACTGGAGAGAGCTGACAAGGTTCGATTGATAGTTGTCTGAGAAACTCCTTGCTTGGTTGTATTAGCATTCAGCAAAGGGCGTTCACGTAGGTAAAGAATAAAAGATTCCATGTCTTTCTTAGACATATTTTCCAAGACAGATAAAGAAATATCAGATATTCTATCGGCGTTTGAGATACCAGACTCTAAAACCCAGCTGAAAAATCGATCATATTCCTTGAGGTATTCGTACAAGGTTGTAAAACTGTAAGGTACAGCCAGCTTAGATTGGTAGTATTCAAGAACATACCAGGGCATGATTTGTTTTAGTTTGTCGATTCGTTCCAGTAAAATCTCACGTTTCATGTATTTTCTCCATAAATAAGTCTACTAGTAGTATAGCATAGACTTATTTATTTTTCAAGAAAATTATAGTTTTTCGGAAAGATGTTATAGAGGACATAGATGCAAAGAAAACTATATAACCATACGAAAAATTCTTCTTTATACATCATCATACTTGACTAACATATTAGGTATTTTTGTTTCAAGACTTTTGCGGACTTTTCCTTGTATTGCAGTGTCCATTTGGTTGTTAATACTTGTTATTGTTGCTTTAGTATCTCTTGCAATTGTTTTCGACTTTTGGTCAAAACTTGATTTTATTTTAACTTTAGCTCCCCAAGCATCTGACGGAATTGATTCATATGAAGAGTCGGTTATATGAACTTCCTCAATCCCTTCATAGGAATTCTTTAAGGTATTTACCAAACTAACTTCATATTCTCTATTTCGACGCTCTTCTTTGGATTTCCCTAACATGCTAAACATAAAAACACCTCCTGCTGTGATGATTGCGATTAACAAAACGATTAGCAGCCTTTTATAATTTTTTTAGTGCTGGAATTGTTCATTTAAGTTTTTCTCCTTTTTTCTTATTGTACTATAACCTAGAATAATTTAATCATTTTTATAATATATTATAATATTTCTAACAATAAATAACCGACCTCATTGCTGAGAATCGGTTTTCTAATATGTTTAATTAAGAAATTGTTTTTCACATAATATAAATTATGTGAAAAAACTTCTACAACAACAAATCTTTGACTTTCCCAATTTCACTTTTTGGAATAACTAAATGAATCATATCGCCGAGATACATTCTGGTTGAGCCGTTAACTGTTTGGCTCTTACCATTATGGACTTGAGTAGTGATGAGTACGTTATGTGGTAAGTTGAGTTCGTGTACTTGTTTTCCTGCTATTTTATCTGAAACAGGGATTTCAATGAGGGTGACTTCTCCTTCATCTGATGCTTCTTCAGGCAGCATTTTTTCCAACATAGCCTCATAGACTGGCGCACCTTTGAGTAGATCCATGATGATGTAGGCGACTAAGGTGACTAATCCAAGTGGCATGAGGTTACGAATATCTCCTACCATCTCAGTCACAAGTATCATAGCAGTTAAGGGAGCTTTGGATATTGCTCCAAAATAGCCACTCATTCCTAGAATGACAAATATAGGGAATTGCTCTTGACTGACAAGTCCAAGATTGACACAAATAACACCAACTAGGGCACCAAGTAAGGAACCTAGCGCCAAAATTGGTAGGAAAATTCCACCTGGAAGACCACTTCCATAACTAATCATACTCCAAATAAAGCGAATCAAAAAGTAAACTAATAGAACTTGAAAACTAAAATCTTGCTCAGTTAAGGAAAGAACCAGCTGATTTCCACCACCAAGGATTTGAGGTAAGAAAATTCCGACTGGTATGATGAGAATGAAGGCCAGAATTGGATAATAAGCTCTATCTAAACGAATTTTTTGACCAATCCAGTCATAAACTCTGCCGACGTTTAATACAGCCTTCTCATAGAGAAAACCGGAAAGTCCAAGAAAAATTCCCATAAGGAGGTAAATCCAATACTGATCCAGGGTCATGAGTGGGATGTTGTCTGGCATGTCCAGTACGGGTGTTAGGCCAAATATGAGCAAAGAGACAAAGTTTGCTACGAGACTGGCTGCTAGAGTTGAGACCCAGAAAAAGCGTGAAAAATGGTGATAAACTTCTTCTACCACAAAGAGAAGTCCTGCAATCGGTGCATTAAAGGCTGCAGCTAGTCCTGCAGCTGCACCACTAGCAATCAAGGAACGTTCCTCAACTGGACTGGATTTGAGCCACTTGGCAATACCTTTACCACCAACTGCTCCAAGTTGAATACTTGGCCCTTCACGCCCTAGCATGAGTCCACTGGCAATAGCTAGAATTCCTAGAATATATTTTTTCCAAAGAACACCCCACCAGTTGAGGGTCATAAGGCCTTTCAGTTCGGCTTCGACTTGAGGAATTCCTGAGCCTTTGATATCTTTTTCTGATCGAGTTAATTTCGCACTGAGCCAGCAGATGAGTATGTAAAATAAAACCAGTATAAAAAGATTGCGCACTAGGTGCGCTTGATCTTGATAAAGTCCTTGTATCAGGTGGAAGCCTTTTTCAATTAAGAAACGAAAGGATCCGACGATTATCCCAACGGCGAGACCGACGATGATTCCTCGTCCTACTTGGGATAATATGGTACTTGAGGCAAAGGCAAATTCTTTCTTAGAACTGAGTGTTTCTGACTGTTCCTCCATAATCATTCCTTCTAACTTATCTTTCTTTTTCTCCAGAAACCAGCGATTTAACGGGTTCAAAACTGGTCCGGTGAATTGAGGTAACTCCTAGTTTTTCCAGTCCTTCTAGGTGTTTAGCAGTTCCATATCCTGCATTAGCAGAGAAATCATAGCCAGGGAACTGCTGATCGTATTCCTTCATCAATTCATCACGTGTCACCTTGGCTACTATAGAAGCTGCTGCAATCGAGAGGGAGTTGGCATCTCCTTTGATGATGGAGGTTTGTGAAATTGGCAACTCCAGTTTCATGGCATCTATCAAGAGATGTTCAGGTTGAGGACTAAGCTGGGAGATTGCTTCCTTCATGGCCAGTTTGGTTGCTTCATAGATATTGACTTGGTCGATGACTCTATTATCCATGATACCAATGCCGATTGATAAGGCTTGATCTTGAACGGCTTGATAAATTTCTAGATGTTTCTTTTTAGGAATTTTCTTGCTGTCGTTGAGGCCTCTAATCTTACCATTTTTAGGCAAAATAACGGCTGCAGCGACTACAGGACCAGCAAGAGGACCACGACCAACCTCATCAACACCTGCAATTAAGGTCAATCCTTGCTTATAAAGTTCTTTTTCGTAGGAAAGCATGGATTCCAAACGAAGATCCTCATCTAATTCAGCTTGAATGGCTTTTTTACGCTTGCTGATTTCCTTTTGAACTCCAGAGCGAGTATCCTTTTCGAGTTCTAAAAAAACAGGGCTATCTAGGGCATTGACCGTTGCAAGGAGTTCTTTGATTTCTTTAATTGTCGCCATCGCGGTCTTCCAATGTATCTAAGGTATAGTTACCGAGTTTGCCATCGCGGACTTCCTTCACGAAGAGACTGTAAAAGCGGTCATAGTCGTCTCTGAAACCGAGGGCGCGGGTCATATCCATAATAATAACAGGCGCTTCTTCTTCAATTTTCATTTGTTTGAAGCGTTCGGCCAGCTTTTCTGGATAATGTTCTTTGAAATAATTGAGACCAAAAATAGTTACCTCATCCATAGGAAGCAACTGGTCTTTAATAGCTCCAGTCAAGGCCAACTTAAGCGCAACAGTTTCATCCTCAAACTTAGGCCAGAGAATCCCTGGTGTATCCAAGATTTCCAGGTCTTTATTGGTTTTGAGCCATTGTTGCCCCTTGGTAACACCTGGTTTATTGCCGACAACGGCAATTTTCTTACCAGCCAAACGATTCATGAGAGTTGATTTACCAGCATTGGGAATCCCAATAATCATGGTACGCAAGGTTTCAATCTTGATGCCGCGTTCCTTCTGGCGAGCAATCTTATCCGCCATGAGTTTCTTGGCCGCATCTGTTACAACTTTTACAGTCACTTGCTCTTTGGAGTTGATAGCAAGAGTCTGAATTCCTTGTGATTCAAAATACTGACGCCATTCCTTGGTCATTGCTGGATCAGCCAAGTCCGCCTTGTTTAAAATCAAGAGTTTTGGTTTGTCACCAACAATCTTGGTCAACATAGGATTTTGACTAGATAAAGGTAAGCGTGCATCCACCAAAATCGTTACAAAATCTACAAATTTTAAATTTTCCTGAACCTGTCGACGCGCTTTAGACATGTGACCAGGAAACCATTGAATAGTAGCCATTGAGTTTTTTCCTTTCATAGCAGGGGTTTAGAGCCCCTATTGTTTGAACATCAAGGAGTTTTCAAATGAATAATGTCCAAACAGTTCTTATTTGATAACATAGAAATCTACTTTATATTATATCATGACTTCTTTATTTTGTCCGCTTTTGCTTCAGGATTAAATAGTGTTCCAAACTATTAAATCATTATAAAAAAATTAGAGAAGACATTTTTGTCCTCTCCATCAATTTTTTATTACTCATCAAATAATTTTTCCAACTGTTTGGTTGCTGATTCAATCTCGTAGCCATTTTCATCTATTAGCTGTTTCACCTTTTCTGTATCAAGTTCCCGATTATTTCTGACTGACAAAATTTTATCCGCCCATTCTTCAAGAGAGTCTTTCAAAGACAGGCTGTTATCGTAGTTATCTAGTATTCTTGCATCTGGTAAATGATTTGCAGTTACAACAGGTAATCCATTTGCTTGTGCTTCAATGAGTACAATTGGCAATCCTTCAAAATTAGATGGGAAGAAGAACACATCTAATAAATTTAGCATTTTTCCGACATTAGTGGTCAATCCTGTAAAAATGACTTTATCTTCTACACCATATTCTTTTGCCACATTTTCTAAAAATGCAGTATCACCTCTTCCGATAAAAACTAAACGGGAATTTGGTTCTTTTTTGACGATTTCAGAAAAGACCTTAATACAGAAACTTTGATTTTTTTGTTTCTCATTTAAGCGGGAAACTTGCCCAATGACCAAACAATTTTCAGGGATCTGATACTCCTTTCGAAGTTGGGTTTGCATTTCTTGATCATATAAAAACTTCTCAACATCAATGGCATTATGAATAACCAAGGCTTTTTTTCTTTCTTGACCATGATAAAAATGGTTCAATGCTTCTGTTCCACAGGCCCAAAAATCTGTTGCATATTTTCCGACAAAAAGTCGATTAATTGGGTGAATAAAACGATAAAATTTATCTGCTGTCGCACAATGTCCATGAACGATTCTTTTTTCTATCCCATATTTCTTTGCTAATTTTAAAAATTCTAGATGAGTCAGGCCGTTTTGATTGGACCATAAAATATCATAACGATGAGCATTCTTCTTAAAAAAATCATCCCATTCTTTTAAGGCTTGCTGGATATGAGGTCTTAACTTGGGGATTCTATGAACGACTAGAGGATTGCGACAAAGCTTTTTAAAATGATCACTAAATTCAACATCTTCAGGACCTTGTAGTAAAAATTCCAGTTCAAATTCAGAGGTATCAATATGGTTATAAAAATCTAGAACAATTTTTTCCAAGCCACCAACATCTGGAACCAGACCACAAACCAATATTCTTTTCATTGATTTCTCCTTATTTTTTTAACTTTAATACTTTTTGAATCATCAGTATGATTTGTCTACCGCCTTCATGATTTCTAAATAGGAAAACGTAGACACCCAATACTATCAAATAAAGGACGATTTTGATGATCAAACCGAAAATGAAATCTAGCTGAGTTAAGAGGTAGTTATCCAGCAAACTCAAAAGTAGAAAGCTTATCCCTGCGACAGTGAAATCTTGTAACAATGTTTTAAAAAAATCCTTTGAGGAAGCTTTCAATCCATACTTAAAGGCGCTATAGGGTTCATACCATGTACAGGTCAAGACTGTTGAACAAATCGTACCCAATAAAATTCCAGATACCCCTAAATCTAAAATCACTAAAAAGTAGAGTGAAAGGGAAATATTTAATAAAATCTCGACGATAACTTTTTTATTTTGCTCATAACTTAATCCATAAACTGAAATCAACGTTAGAATCGGTCTTCTATAAAAAGTTAGGAAAAAATGAAGGACGATCAAAATCTCAATCGTATAATTAAATGAAAAACTCTCACCTAACCAGATAGTCATAAATGGATGAATGAACATTAAATAACCTAAGCTAGCAAAATAAATCAGGCTAAAAGTAATAAACTGGAATTTTTTTAGGAATTTAACCATATCTGCTACTGTCGTAGACTCCGAATGGACTAAGTTACCTACGGAAGAAACAACTGAATTAATCACAGTATTTAAAATCAGTGAAAGAAATCCTAAAACATAGGTATAATTCCCGTAAATACCTATAGCTGCTAAGCTGACAAAACTTGCCATTAGAATACTATCTGTTTGAAAAACAATCGTTTCTCCAATACTACCGACTATATTTCCTTTGATATTTCGGATAAATTTTTCTTTTTCCTCCTGATTAATGGGTGTTATCTCATTCTTAAACAAGTAACCATACAATCTATCAACAATCCCCGACATGATGATATTCCCTATAAAATTCATCATGATACTGATCAATAGATAAAAGATATAATTTTTGGTAAAGAATAAAATTCCGATTTGCAAGCATACACGAAGCGTATTTAATCCAAAGTCAATCAAAGTCATCATATAATTACGCTGATCGACATAAAGCAAGGTTCGTTTATAGGAGAAAAAATAGCTGGAAGCTGAGTTAAATACAAAGAGGAAAAAAATCAAATATACTTCACTATTTACCGTATAATCCTTTATCATATAAGGAAGAAATAAAGAAAGTATAGCACCCAGTATAAAAATAGAAAAGCCAATGATTATATATAATTTTTTGAAAAGAATCATAAAAGCATTGATTTTTCCATGTTCTTCTCTGCCTAAGGGGTCATATAGTGCATAGCTCATGGCTCCAGCAACCCCTAATTCTGCCAAAGACAGAATAGAAACTAAGCTAGACAAATAATTGTTTAATCCTAGATAGGTTACCCCAAGTAAATTGATAAAAATAGTTCGATTGATAAAGCCAAGAAGGACTTGAAAAGGTTGCAATGCCAGAGCAATACTTGTATTTAAGGTGGCAAATTCTGTTCTACTTTTTTTCGTGTATTTCATCTATTCCTTTAATTTTCCTTGTAAAAGTTGATCGAGATAACTTCCTGGAAGGACTTCTTCTTTCTTGATTTTATAAGTCGTTTTCAAAATCGGTGTTGTTTTTAATACTTCTTCCCATTCTTTTTCCTCAAAAAGATCATGGGCATGGTCTCTTAAAAACCAAACACGCTCAGCTGGTGCTAGAATCGGTAATCTATCCACTAAGTTTTCAAAATAAGGATTGCACTGATATTCGGACAAAATAAAATAATCCATCATCAGGTAATGAATAAAAACTGGGTATTTACGAACATAGTAAAGATATAAATCCCGAATATGTTTAAAATAAGGTTTGCCTTTTTTTCCTGCTAGAAAGAAACCTGCCCATTTAAAGTCACCGACAGTTCGTTCCATTTTTTCTGGCTGTAAGGGTGGATGATTCAGAGTAAAGAAGTCACCCTCAAACATTTCTAAAGTTGCATAGGGAGATACAAATAAGGTTGCATCCATCCAAATTCCACCGTATTGGTATAAGAGACTAAAACGAATAATATCTGAATAATGCGCAGCTGATAATTCTTTTTTCTTGTATTTTTCGGTGATGTCTATTGGAATATTGATGAAATCCGCCAGATTTTCATCCGTCAACAAATAGAATTCACAGTCATTTCTTTTGGCGAAATCTTTTATGGTCTTCATTGAAGCCTGGACTGTCTCAGGCATTTGAGCTTCTCCCTGTTGCCACATTGTCCAAATTATTTTCGGAAATTCTGTTGTTTCTTCCTCTTTTTCATTACTCGAATCAACTAGTTGTGCTTCTTTTCTTAATTTTAGTACAAAATCCAAAAGAATTTTTCTACGAAAATCATAGTACTTCGTCTCAGACTGTTGCGCAAGATAATAAGCTAGAGTTGGATTGAGACCATAACATTTTAGAATTGTATGATAGCGAGTGATTTTTTCTTGTAAGGTTTGGAATTTCATAAACGCTAAAATTTCCTTTCACATTTTTCTAAGGATGTTTTAAGAAAATACCCCTGACGGATTTTTTGGCCGGTTTTCTTGCTATTTTTAATCAATTCTTGATAATCTTTTTCATCTATTAAGTTTAAACAATCTGCAATTTCAAACAATGAATCAACAAGTATTCCACATTGATTATTCCTTACAAAATCAGCCAAAGCAGATTGGCTCCATACGATGATTGGAAAACCTGATGCTAAATATAAAGACGCTTTATGAGGATTATTAAGTTTTAAATATTCTCCATACATTCCACTACAAGTATGGGGGCTATCTCCATCCCAGACTAAGCCAAAACCTCCATGCAAGTGATTAGGAAGTTTATCAGGAGAAAAAGCACCTTGATAATGAACGTTGTAAGGAAGATTCTCCTCTTCAAAGTTAATACCATAAATAGAAAAATCTGGTTTTTGGGGTAATTGTCTTGCGTATTTTGTTTTCCGAATATCGAAATTTCCAGCAACTATAACCGTATTTTTCTCATAAATTTTCTTCTCTTTATAATTTGGAATCAAATAATCAAATATCTCTAATGAAACAATCTTCTCTTCCGGTATTCCTAATCGCACAAGTTCTGCTTTCATTTTTTCATTATGAGCGATAATACCATCTACTTTTTCAAGTACGGTTTTATTTTGTAAAAAATGGATAATAGAGTACTTGAAATCTGTAAATGAATTGATTGTTTTGTTTCTCAGGGACTCGATATCATGAATCAGCAAATAAGCTTTGAATGTTCTATTTTTCAAAAATCTCGTTAAAATTTGTTTTTTTAAGGAATGCCATAATAACGGAAATTGAAGAACTAATACATCATCTTTTGTCAAAGCGATGGGATTTGAATCATTATTTAGGGGAAAAGCCTGATATCCTGCTTCTACCATTATTTTTTCAGCATCTAATCTAGCTTTAGATCCTGCATGTTTGGCTTCTGCGTAAAATTCTTTTAAGTAATAATTCATACTACTTCAACCCTCTCCAAAATCTTTTTACAATATATTTTTCAAATCTCCATTGAATGGCTCCAATAACTCTTGAAATAAAGACAATATTTTGAGGGAATAAGCGATAGGCCCGCATTAATAATGATTTCCTTGAACTTTTAGCGTAACGATTCAAATATTCTACATATTTCTCTTGATAGGGATTTCCCTCAAATATACGATAGTCAACAACGTGCATCAAGACTAAATGAAATAAGCGACGCTGTACATATGGGAGTGAGTCAGCATTTCCTTCATATAGTTGCTCCACTTTATCACAAATCGTAAACAAATCCAAATTTTTCAAACTAAATTCGCGATTCATAATACTACCACGTCGTACACGATAATAATATCCTGTATAATCAATTTTCACCATTTTGTGTATATGCTTTAAAATTCCCATTCCTCCATACACATCTTCATAAAATAAACCTTCTAAAAATGGAAAATTGACAATCACTTGTCTTCGAAAAAGTTTAGCAACTGCATTCAAACGGACAATATTATCTTTACATAAAGAGACTAAAGCTTCTTTAGCATTTCCTTGAAAAATAATTTTGACATTCTCGGGAGAAGGGATTTCTATTTCTTTTTGATCATTTGTATACCAACATTCTACGATGTCCATTTCTTCTGAAGTCATGTGCTTTAATAATTGCTCCAACATATCGTCTTTAATGACATCATCACTGTCTACAAAAGTGATAAATTTGCCTTTAGATTCAGTCATACCACGATTACGAGCGCCACTTAATCCTTTATTTGCTTGATTGATTAAGTGAAAGCGAGGATCTTGTTGACAATAGCGCTCACAAATTTCTTGTGAATGATCCGTAGAACCATCGTTAACAAGTATTACTTCAATATTGCTATAAGTTTGACATTGAATACTATCTAAACATTCTTCCAGATACTCTTCAACATTGAAAACTGGTACAATGACACTAATCATAAATAGCCTCCTATTAAATTTTCCATTTTTTTCGAATGTCTAAATATCTTAAATACAAAGGATAATATAAATTAAAAAAATATTTTGGTGAATAACTATACCATCTTAATAGTTTACTAGATTTAAAAATATCTGATGATTTCTTAGCTATTTCAAAATAGTTATCAATTGCATCAACATATAACTGATAATATGGATGTCCAACTCTTATGTTATACTTTTTGAAATGTCCAATACCGACTAAAAATAACATATTCCCTACATAAGGTAACCAATTATCTTCTCTAAATTCCTCTAATAATTTTTCGCCAACCTTAAAAATATCAAGATTCTTTTCTGAATATGTCTGATTCATCGTACTAGAAGTATGATATCGATAATAATAACCAATATAGTCAATTTTTCTCATTTTATGAATATATTTTAAAGAGACGATTCCAGTATAAAAATCTTCATAAATTAAATTTTCTAAAAACGGAACTTTCTCCACTATTTTACGACGATAGAGTTTTGCGACAGGGCTCCAATTTACTCCATGATTAAAACATTGGTATAACGCTTCATTTGAATCCAATTCTTTAACATCAATTTCTTTTCCTTCGGAATTTAAACAATGAATATCCTCGGTTATATTACATTCTACAATATCAATTCCATCAAACATATGCTTATTTAATTGCGACAACAAATCAAACTTTACTATATCATCACTATCAATAAAAACAATGAATTCTCCTGTAGACTCAGCAACGCCTCTATTTCTTGCAATACTCTGCCCTTGGTTTTCCTGATTTATTAAGTGAAAACGAGTATCTTTCCTACAATATTCTTCACAAATTTCTTTTGAATTATCAGTAGATCCATCATTAACTAATATAACTTCAAAATTTGTATAAGTTTGTTTTTGGATACTTTCTAAACATTCTTTCAAATAGGATTCCACATTATAAACAGGTACAATTATACTAATCATTTTTGTTCATAGGCTCCTTCAGTTATAGTTTGTGAATCAACATTTTAAAATTATTCCATATTTTATCAATAAACTGATATACTGGATGAGTAATTATTGTAAAATATTTAGGTGCCATTAAATAAAGTCTTAGTAAACGGTATTTACAAACAACTTCTTGAGATTGCTTTGCAATAAAAGCACACTCTCTGATAAAATTTTCATATAAATCAACATAAGGGCTCCTCCTCGTGATTCCATCTCTTTGATAATGGCTAAGTCCAAGATAAAACATAAAGTATCCAATATACGGTAATAAATATCCATCATCTTGGAAAGATTCGATTAATTTATTTCCTACTGTAATAATATCTAAATTTTTCTCATTAAATGCTTGGGTCATAGTACTATTCGGACGAACTCGGTAATAATAACCTGCTAAATCAACGACAATTATTTTACGAATATGTTTTAAATAATTGATTCCTGTATAAAGATCTTCGTAAATATATCCCTCTAAAAATGGAACTTTTTCAACAATTTCTCTTCTATATAGCTTGGTAAAAACACAATACTTTACTTCTTTATAGCCAATACAATTAAGAATTGCTTCTGTTGATTTTCCTTCAAATATAATTCTGTTAGGTTCATTTTTTAATAATTCTTCTTTAATTTTAGTACTTTTGCATTCTACGATATCTACATCCGCCTTCATATAGGAGAATAATACTTCTACTATATTCTCTTTCACAACATCATCACTATCGACAAACATGATGTATTCGCCCATGGATTCTTTCACACCACGATTTCTGGCTACACTTTGACCTTGATTCTTTTGATTAATCAATCGGAAGCGATTATCTGTTTGGCAAAAATGCTCACAAATAGCTTGGGAGCCATCTGTAGAACCATCATTGACTAAAATGACTTCGATATCTTGATAGGTTTGCTTTCGAATACTCTCTAGACATTCTTCCAGATATTCTTCCACGTTATAAACTGGAACGATTACGCTAATCATTTTCCTCTTTCCCTCTTGAATGATACTGTTTCATTCTTCTATCTTGTCTTTCTGAATGTCATTTTTCCATTTCCATATAGAGTGATAGAAAGGAAATAGAATGGTGTTGTAATATTTTGGACACAGCTTATACAGTCTAATCATACGCGAACTTTTGGCTACCTCAGGATTTTTCTTGGTGATAGTTACATAGTCAGCCAATTTCTGATTATAGACATCTGCATAGGGATTCCCTTTTTGAATATAGTCTTGATAATGCATGGTTGCTACATGAACTAGGTATTTACCAATATAAGGAAGAAGTTCTTCCCTATCAGAATACAAGTCTATCAATTGGTCACTGACTGTAAATACATCCAAGTTTTTGGGAGTAAAGGTTCGATGCATGGTACTAGTTGCGTGTTGACGGTAATAATAGCCTACATAATCAATCTTAACAATCTTTCTGATGTATTTAAGCATACCAATTCCACTATAAATATCTTCAAAAATGAAGCCTTCTAAGTAAGGAATAGCTTCGACAATAGCTCTTCTATAAAGCTTTGTGACTGGATTGACACTTAGTAGGTGGTTAGGAACAACTTTCACTGCCTCTTCAGAATTTCCCTCAAAAAGAATCTTTATCTCTTGAGACTTCGCAGCCAAGAAATCCTTTTTATGCACGGTGAACTGACTTTCTACAATATCGACGTAGTCACTCATATAGTGCATTAAGGTTTCTAAATAATTCGGTAAGATGATATCGTCGCTATCTACAAATGCAATAAACTCGCCTCTTGAAGCTGCTACACCCGTATTTCGTGCAACACTTTGGCCTTGGTTGCTTTGATTGATTAATCGGAAACGCTTATCTGTTTGGCAATAACGTTCACAAATAGCTTGTGAGCCATCTGTAGAACCATCATTGACTAAAAGGACTTCAAGGTCTGTGTAGGTTTGGTTTTGAATGCTGTCTAAACATTCTTCCAGATAAGTTTCTACATTATAAACAGGTACGATTACACTAATCATTCTTTATCCTAACCTTATTTCCTTAATCCAATTTCATCCAAAAGTGTCTTTGTAAAATCTTTTTGAATGGCATTTACCTTGTTATTGACATTTTTTCGTTCGTCCATATAAGGATCTTCAGATTTCATGACACTCTCTAGAAAGTCTAATAAATCATGTGAATCACGAATGACACTACCCACCATTAAACTCTTCACATCTTCAAATACAAAACCTCGTTTTTCCTTGTATTCCTCATAATCATTAATGGTAAATGCAACGGGCCTATTTAATAAATAATAATCTAAAAATACTGAAGAATAATCTGTAATCAATGCACTGGTTGTTCCTAAAAAGGTATACAAAGTCCCATATTGCTCACTAATGATATCTTCTGTTAATAGATGAATGGTCGAAGCATTCATTTCGAATTGTAACCGAGATTCCTCAAGAGGGTGAAGTTTAATGTAAAGTTGATAGCCATAGTTTGAAAGTAGCTCTTCAATGTTTTGAAAGTCCTCTTCTTCTAAAGAAAATATCAATGCTGCTTGGCTATCATGATAGTTTTTAGAATTGCGGTAGGTTGGCATCCAGATGATTTTCTTCTCTTCTTTCCTTTTAAAGAGCTCATCATTACGAATATTGCCAACAAGAAGCATCTGCTCGTCCTTAGCATTAAAGGCTGCTTTCATGATTGGAGTAAATAAATCTGAAGAAGAGACTAATTTTGTAAAGAAATTATAGTCAATCTTTTCCATGCCAACTTCAAGATTGCCAATTTTTTTTAAGGGCATTCCATGCCACAAGTTGACAACCATCTGATTTGGAGCAGGCTTGATGGGATACTTGCCAAATGAATAGAAAAAATATTTAGATGTTAAAAAATAAAAGAAACCTCGATAAATTGAAACATACTTTACATCATTCTCTTTTTCTAAATGATAAAAATCATTTGAAGCACAAACAATTTCATAAGTTTCCTGATAGTCATTATCCACCAAATAGTGATAGAGGGTTCTAAGATTATCTCTAAACCCCCAATTAGAATAGAGAACAATTCTGTTCCTTTTCTTGGGAATCATTTTATTTATTTTATAAGTAAAATCACTTACTTTGAACAGTAAGGGTTTTAAATAGTTGATCATTCTCTTTTTAAACCTTGCTTATAAATTTCTTTTAAATTTTGAACATTTTCTTCGATGTCAAATCGCTTTAGGTGTTTATTCAGCTGTCGTTGCTTATCCTTGAAAGGCGCCTTTTCTATATAGTTTACCCATTTATCCTTATATAGAGGCATAGCTGTACAGAGTTCACCAACTATCTGAGTTGTTGGGTCAATCGTTTCATTCATGATAATATTGACTCCAGAACATTGAGCTTCTACCAGTACGATTGGGAAACCTTCATACAAAGATGGAAAGGCAAAAATATCAAAGGCTGAATAAAATTTATGAACATCTTCTCTTTTTCCTGTAAAGATAATATTCTTCAATTCCTTACTTTTTCCTTCTAGAATTGAACGATCTGGTCCTTCACCAACAAAGAAAAAAGTAACATCAGGCAATTCTTTAGCAATTTCAATCAAAAAATTCTGATTTTTGAAAGGATTTAAAATACCAATCATCCCAACTACTTTTTGATGTTCAGCTATATGAAACTCTTTGCGAATTTCTTCTCGAAAAGTTGGAGAAAACCGATACTTGTTGATGTCAATTGCATTTGGAAGGATTTGAAATGATTTCTTTCCAAATATTTTAAGACCAGCTAATTTGCCACAAGAGACACGATGAGTCGCATTTTTCAAAGCTAAAAAGACCAAAAATCGATTGCGAATACTTTTTAACCAAGTGTCTGAAAATTGGCTACTATGATTGTGGTAAATCCTAACTGGAACACCATTTTTTTGAGCATAGTAATTATGTATAAAAGCGGTTATAGGATTATGAACATGTAGAATGTCAATTTTATTATTTTCATAAAATTGACGGCACTCTCTCGCATAGGCAAATAGTTTAGAAATCTTTAGGGCTGGAAATACAATTCGTTTAATTTCTTTTTCATCTAGGTATTGATTAAATGGGAAATGAGCCTCTCCATTTGACTCTCCGACCATATATTCAAACTCTTGATCATCAGTTAGGATATGATTTTTGATAAAACTTTGTACCCCACTCATGGTATTCCTTACACCACCTGTTACATGTATGACCTGATATTTCATCCTAGTTCCCTTGATTCAAATCATTCTTTATTTTAGAGGTTGAAATTTCTTTGGTTCGTGATAGGTAGACAACCTCTATTCCAAAATCACTTAAATAATCAAATTTTCCCTGCCAATCTTCTCCAATGACAAACACATCAGCATGATACTTTTCTATGTCTGAGATTTTTTGATCCCAATTTTCTTCTGGTATGACGAGATCCACATATCTGATAGCCTCTAATAGAGATTTTCTTTCTTCGTAATCAAAATAACATTCTTTATTTTTTTCTAGTCTATTAAATTCATTGGTGGATAATCCTACAATCAGATAATCTCCCAAGGCTTTTGCCCTTTTTAAGAGATTAATATGACCGTAATGCAATAAATCAAATGTTCCGTATGTAATGACTCTCTTCATATCTTCCTAATCACCTCTACATCTTCTCTCATTTTTTTCTGATAGACCCATTTCCTAACTGAATTCGGAAGAATTCGAACCGCATTACGAAGGAAAATATTTCTAAGAAATTCTACTAGACTAATGTCTCTTCTACGATAAAAATCTAATTGGAGCATAAAGTCAGTCTTTACATACAGGAAACCACCTCTACGTAGGTAGCTGGAATCATTTGTTTGCATAACAACTAAAGGTTCCTGGATATTCAAAAAATCCTTAGTTGGATTATCATGTAACAATCTCATTGTGAGGTCATAATCCTCTAGGTAACGGAATTTACTATAATTACCAGCCTTCAAGATATACTCTTTTTTCATCATACTCGATGGATTATTAAAGGGATTTCTCATTTTCGAATATTGACGAATTTCGGCTGTAGTTTCTGGTACTTTCTTTAAGGCGGTAAACTCTGTATTCTTCTCTAGAATATTGGAACCAACCATGATGAGGTTGGGATTTTTTTCAAAGGCAGCTAATTGCTTCTCAAACCTTGTTTCTAGAGAATAGTCATCACTGTCCATTCTTGCAATGAATTCTGTTTGACATTGATTGACTCCAAAGAGGGAAGCTGGTCCAGAGCCTAGGTTTTTAGGTAAATGAAAAACCTTTAAAATCGGGATTTCTCTCTGCAACTTTTCGATTTCTCTATCTAGCTCTTCTGGCAATGTACCATCACAAACTAAAATGATTTCTGTTGGTTTAATGGTCTGATGATAAGAGCTTAGTAAACTTTTCCTTAAATTTCTAGGAGTTTCTTTTTTATATACTGTAGTTAAAACTGAAAATTTCATTTTATAACTCCTAAACCTAATTTCCAAATAACCAATCTACAATAACCGAACGGTAGGGAACGACATGGTACCAGTCAGTTTTAAAGTAAACAATGACTAGAAAGATTGAAGCATAAACCAATATCACCAAATAAAATAAAATCCACTGAACTTTTTTTTCACCTATTTTAGATAAAATCATGGGGATATATAGGCAAATAAAGGGGGTAAAGTAGTGTGCGAATCTACCAAAAAGGCTTGTTTGCAAAGTTGACGCGGTTAGTAAAAAGGTGATAAAGAATAGACTTCTTATATATTCTTCTTCAGTAGATAATTTTTTCTTTCTAATCACTAGTTCTCCCAAAAGCAGAACTATACCATACCAAATTGTTAAAAATACGGGTGCCCATTTATTGCTTTCTAAAAACCATGATGATTCCAGATAGGAAGTATACTGAGGAAAGAAAGAAATAAAGGTAGTGGCAATTTGTTTGATAAAAGGAAAGATGATAAGAAATAAAATGAACACAAACTGGTATGCTCTTTTGTTTAAAACGATTTTTTTAAGGGGGAAAAACAAGAGGCAGACGATACCAGATGTATGAAATAAGGGAGTTAATAAGATGAATATTGATGCTAAAATCTTCTTGTTTTTTACTAAGTAGTGAAATCCTAAAAAACTTAAAGCGATTGCTAGACCTTGTCTGATATTTGATAAGGAATAAAAAAAGAGTCCTAATGAGCTGAGGTAAATCAATAAACTCATGTAAACATTTTTAGAATGCTTATAAAGAACAAAAAACCAGAAAAATAAGGTTATAAAGGCATAGGCAAACAATAAAAATGTATAGTGAGAACTGAAGTTTCTTAGAAAAATATTACTTACTAAATAACCAATTTCAAATCGAGAACGAAATAGATTTGATAAATCCGGAAGTTGTAAGTCATTTGATTCAAAAATATGGATATAGGTTCCTAAATCTCCTCCTACACTAGAAGTACGAAAACCTGCAATTATTATAAAAAATAAAAAAGTTGGAAAAACAAGAAATCTTAACTCTTGTTCTTTATCCTCATATTTTAATGAGAAAAAGGCCAGGAAAGAGATATAGACGAACATTAAAAGATAGATTGTCATTTTTCCTCCCCTGCCTTTCAAATAGTTAGTTTAATTTAATAATAGTAATAATAGGTATCTTTATGTGAATCAATTTTATTCATTACAACTCCGAGTAATCTAGCTCCTACGTGATCTAATCGTCGTTTTGCTTCTATCACTTGACGCCGTTTTGAGCTCTTGATGTCTACTACCAGAAGGGTGGCATCAGCAATGCTGGCTAAAACTTGAGCATCCGTTGCTGCCAGCAAGGGAGGTGTATCGATAATGACATAGTCATAAAAATCCTCAAATGCTCTTAGTGTTTCTTCCATAGAAGAACTAGCTAACATCTCAGATGGATTAGGTGGAACAGGTCCTGAGGTCAGTACATCTAAATTTACATCATTTATCGTTAAATGATTAATGGAATCTACACCTGACCTTTTTAATAAAAAAGTGCTTAATCCCTCAGTATTGTTTAAGTCTGTTAATTTATGTTGGGTTGGTTTACGCATATCTGCGTCTATGATAATCACTTTTTTCCCTTGTTGAGCCAAAGAGGCAGCAAGATTGATACTGACTTCACTCTTTCCTTCGTTAGGATTGGCGCTTGTAATAACAATCAATTTGATATTTTTTCCGAATTCTGAGAACTGAAGATTACTTCTTAACGTTCTAAAGGACTCAGCTACGAGAGATTTGCTGTTATGGATAACTTCTATATACACGTTAGACACCTTTCCTCTTTTTCTCTATAGTGGGTATCATCCCAAGAACAGGTGTCCCCACTAACTCTTCTAAATCTTCATAAGAATCAATTGAGTCACTTAATACATACTTAATGAAGATAATGTTAAATCCTATGAAAGAAAATACTAGAATAGATACAAGAAGATTCTTCCATAAAACTGGGTAAACTGGAGAGCTACTTCCCAATGCTTCTGTTACAACTGATAAATTATCCCGTCCTAATCTGTCTGCTGTAAATTTTTTATACTGAATGACATACTCTCTTATGTAACGATCAGCTAATTCTCTATCGAGAGCTCTTACGGTTACTGTTACCAACTGAGAACCTGAGTCGTTTGTTAATTTAACAGACTGGATTTTTGAAATTTCCTCTGGAGATAAGTCTAGAGCTTTGTTCGTCTCCTCTTTAACAGGAGGTAAATCGGCTATTTCTAGATAAGTTTTAGTTTGTCTCTGAAAGAGATTAAGAGCTTCAATTGTCTGCGCATCTGTACTTTGTCCGGAACCATTTTTCATAATGAGTTTGGATTGAAGACTATAAACAGGTGAGATAATAAAAACAGTATATAGACCAACTGCTACAGTTCCTATCAATGTAAAAAGGATTAGAAACAGAAATTTACTCTTAATCAAAGTAAAAATCCTATTGATATTTTTGTTGAAAATAGTCATATTTTACTTTTGTCCTTTACTTATTTTCTTAGTATAAATTATCTTGAGCCGTGTCCGGTAAAAATCACTTTAATAGTTTTTAATAAAATAAGCCAATCCAATCGAAAACTTTCATGCTCAATATAGTATTTGTCATATTTTAATTTTTCATTTGGTGTTAAATCGTAGCCACCATTCACTTGCGCCCATCCTGTAATTCCTGGAGGAATAGCCAAACGATCATTAAAATCTGGAATATACTTTAAAAATTCGTTAACGAATTCTGGTCTTTCTGGTCGAGGCCCGATAAAAGACATCTCTCCTTTAATGATATTAATGATTTGTGGGAATTCATCAATTCGGGTTCTTCGTAGAAATTTTCCAACTTTAGTAATCCGATGATCGTCCTTAACTGCCCATTGATGCCCATCTTTTTCTGCATCTAAATACATGGAACGT
Source organism: Streptococcus sp. CL6.22 (assembly GCF_049738055.1). Taxonomy (GTDB): domain Bacteria; phylum Bacillota; class Bacilli; order Lactobacillales; family Streptococcaceae; genus Streptococcus; species Streptococcus mitis_DJ. The sequence continues at coordinate 60,456 of NZ_JBKOTV010000004.1, forward strand.
AGTTTATACATTATAAATTTTTGCCCATTTATACCAACCCGTTCTTGCATGTAAATGGGATTGCCACTTGATTCTAAAACAATAAAAATACAAGCAATGAGACAAATAGGGGCCATAAACACTAAAGAAAAAATTGAAAAAATAAGTGAAACTATTCTTTTAACTTTTCTATACATCATTGTATTCCCCCCTTTCTTATGAAGAAAATATTGAAACATATACATATCTTAAATCTGTTTTAAAATTCCAATTTTGCGTCATAAGACTAAATTAGATGAGTTTCTTCCATGTGTTTCAAACATAGTTTTACTATAAGTAAAGACAATTGTTGAACTCATAGTGAAAAATCTTTGCTGATCAGGAGTTAGACTTCTGATTTTGCAGTTACTTTATTATCGAAACCGAAAACATCGAGAAACAGGAGATTTATTATTTTAGAACACTAGTTTAGAAAATTCAGAATTTTCACAAGTAATCGAAAACATCGAGAAACAAATGAATGATTTTATATTTCTATATATTTAAATGCTAAACACATACAAAAAATAGGTTTTAATTTGTCTAGTTATCTAATGTTATTATACTATAAATATTGGATTTAAGCTACTTTAAACATAAAGTAACAATAGATTTTACACATTATATAGTATAATAAAACATATATAAATAAGTTTCGTTATGTTTTTCAATAAATCTTTTGATAATAATAAAGTAACACCTACCATGGAATTTCCACGGTAGGTGTTAGTTATATCAATAATCGTTCTAAAAATGGTTTAATACAGTTGATAAGAATTCCTTCTATCCAACTTTCTTGTGCTGAGGATAGAATGTCTGCCTGGAGGCTTTCTTTTAGAAAATCTCGAACTTGTTCTGGTGCGATTTCAAATTCAAAGGCTTTCATTTTATAGAAAAATTCGATGAGATGGTCTGACAGATATTCAGTTGAAAATGGCACTTCTCCACTTTTTCGATATTCTAATAAGAGCCTAGAAAATCGGGCTTTTTCTTCAGGGAGCTCACGAAAATAGGAATTGAGGAGCCAGGTCTGCTTCTGCTTTCTTTCAATTGGGTCTTGACCAGCTATTCGTTGGTCTTTTTCCAGCTCTTTTTGGTATTGTTTGGCCTTGATAGCCCGTTCTGTTCGATTTTTACCAAAAAGAATTTTCTCCCACTTGCGTTCTTCTTGGGTCAGGGTTTCTGTAAAGCCAAAGTAATCCTGATAAGCACGCTCCGCTGGGCCCATGGCTAGTACAAGATTGTCTGCATATTGCTTGGCGATTCTATCTCTTTTCTTGCGCTCTTTCTCTGCCTTGATACGGAGTTCCTGTTCGTAGTCAATTTTTTCCTTACCTAGTTTGACAATGTAGAGTTGGTCATCCGGTTTTCCAAGTAAAAAGGGCTTGATACACTTTTCAAGAACTTCCTCCATACGAGCCTTCTTCTTGGGCTCTGCCTTGGTCCAACTTCCTCCTTGAAAGACTTCTAGGAAGAGCTGGTAGTCTTTCTCAGGTGAGAACTGATTTCCACGATTGGGTTTAAAAACACCTTTTTTCCAGAGCCACTTTAGAAGTCGCTCGTCAAAGTCACTTTTGTTAACCTTGATTTTTTCCTTTTTCTGTGCTTTTCTGGTCAAATTTTCAACCTTTCTGAGCAGTTTTTCTTCCTCTTCCAATTGCTGGTCAAGAGACAATCGATGAAAATGACGAACACAATCGCTACCAATCGGAAAGAGGCGTTGACCTGTGACGCCGTTAAAGAGTTCGTAAGCGTACTTGATGGCATTTCCACAGACGCAATTGCTACGGCCGATACCGTTAAAAATCAAGGAAACTTCATTCCATTCCTTGGTAGCTTGTTCCCAAGTATCAGCTTTTGAAGCCTGTAAAACCGCATCATGCAGGGATTTTCTAACTGGAAGTGTCATGAGGTCTCCTTTCTAGATTATACTTTTACAACTTGAACTTCGTCTTTACCGAGTAAAATCAAGTATTTGTCAATATTTTCAATAGAATAGGCTCGAGATAAAGCCTCTCCGTATAGGGCTAACTGACCATGATAGCGAGCAATGAGTTGACTTGGCTCATCATAGCGGTCTGTCTTGTAGTCGAACAGAACAATTTTGTCTTCGTAAAGTAGATAGCCATCAAGGATACCACGGACAACAAAGTCTTCCTGACTCTTTTGGTCTCGTTTGAGCATGGAGAAAGGTTGCTCGCGATAAAGATGGTTGGTATTAGCGAGAATTTCCTGACCGAGTGCTGTGTCAAAGAATGCAAGAATTTTAGCAAGATTGATCTTGTCTCTAACAGCTGGACTGGTTTGAACTTGTTTGAGAGTTCCTGTCAGGCTAACAAGTGTTGGTCGCTGACTGAGGTCAATTCTCTGCATGAGTTCGTGGGTAGCACTACCAATCTCAGTTCCTGTTACCTTTTCTTTGGTTGAAAAATCTGGTAAATCAAAACTGATTTTCTTGTCTACTGACTGACCTTGACCAGCAATCTCAACACCTTCCATATCCATAACTGGTTCGTAGAATTTCTTGATTTGACTTGGGGTTTGAACACTTGGCAATTCAATAGCTGCGCGGTGAAGAGTATTATATACTTCCACTTCTTTCAGCATTTCAAGAGCTTCCTTAATGATTTCTGACTGGCGATTGTCTGCTTGGGAGCTATCTTGGAGAGGACTCTTGTTTTCCAACTGACCGATAGCTTCTGTAGTCAGCTGATCTTCACCAACAAAACGATAGCTAAAGTTGAGATGATCCTTGGCAAATACTTTACTGATAGCCCAAATCCAATCTTGGAAATTCTTGGCTTGCAGTCTAGTGTTGCTATTTAGTTTTCCATTTTTAGCTGCTGGGTATTCCTTGGCTTCCAGCTTTTCACGAGAACCCTTACCGACAAGATAAAGCTTTTTCTCAGCTCGCGTCATGGCAACATACAGCAGACGCATTTGTTCTGAATAACTTGCCAGCTGTAATTCCTCTTCATTCTGCATATAGGTCAGGCTAGGAATAGAGAGCTTGATGGTTTTAGGATAGTGATCTTCCACTGCTCCTGTCTCCATTTTAGCAATATATTTGACACCAAGACCATTCTGACGACTGAGAATGACTTCTGACATAGAGTCTTGCTTGTTGAAATCTTGATCCATATTGAGGATAAAGACGTAAGGAAACTCTAGTCCTTTACTCTTGTGGATAGTCATGAGCTCTACTGCATCTTTTGGCGGTGCGACGGCCACGCTTGCAAGATCGTGCTTGGCTTCTAAAACTTGGTTAATCATACCAATAAAACGAGACAAGCCCTTGAAATTGCTCTTTTCAAATTGATCAGCACGCAGTGCTAGGGCATAGAGATTGGCCTGTCTAGCAGGACCATTTGGCAAAGCCCCAACATAATCGTAGTAAAAACGGTCGTTGTAAATCTTCCAAATCAAGTCATAGAGGGAGTGGGTTTTGGCATACAAGCGCCAAGAATCCAAGATATCCATGAATTGATTTAGTTTTTCAGCTAGTGTTGAGTGAATTAACTCTTTCTGGCTTGTTGGCTGTTTTTGAGCATTTACTAGTTTCTCATAGAGATTTTCTTGGACTTTATCCTCTGCTTTCTGAAGGGACAAACGTGCTAACTCATCCTCATCAAAACCAAACATTGGAGACTTCATAAGGGCAACCAAGGCGTAATCTTGCAGGGGATTGTGAATGACACGAAGGGTGTCTAGCATGACTTGCACTTCTAGGGATTGAAGATAATTATTTTGCTCTCCGTCAGTTTTGACAGGAATTCCGTACTCAGACAGGGCGAGAAGAATCTGGTCATTACGACTGCGACTGGAGGTCAGAAGGGCGATTTCTTTAAAGGCAACACCTTGTTCCTGATGGAGTTTAAGAATCTCCTTGATAACCAGGCGCATTTCTCCTGTTAGTTTCGTTTCTGTTTGACTCTCGTCTTCCTCACCTGTATCGTCCTTGTCATAGAGAAGAAATTCTGCCTTGTTGTCTGGATTGGGAGTCAGCTTGGTATTGGCAAAAACAAGTTGGTGCATGCTGTCATAGTTGATTTCGCCGACCTCTTGGTCCATAAGGCATTCAAAAACATCATTGGTTACTGACAGAACTTCTGAACTGCTACGGAAATTTTCCTTGAGGAGAATCAGCTTTCCTTCTTGGGAATCTTGCGCATAGCGTTGGAACTTTTCATTAAAAATCTGCGGATCTGCCTGACGGAAACGATAGATAGACTGCTTGATATCTCCCACCATAAAGCGGTTGTGGCCATTAGAAAGTAATTCCAACATCCGTTCTTGAATATGGTTGGTATCCTGATACTCATCGACCATGACTTCATGGAAGCGCTCCTGATAAGCCTCACGAACTTGCGGGAAATTCTCTAAAATCTCAATGGTGTAATGGCTAATATCAGCGAATTCAAAGGCGTTTTCCTGACGCTTACGTTCACGATAAGCTTCCACAAAATCACTCATGAAGGTTTGGAAAGTCTTAGCTAGTTCCCAGGTATCTCCATGATAACGTTCTTGATAGTCGAGAATGGTTATCTGGTCTGACAGTTGTCCTAGTTTAGCAAACTGGGTCTTTCTCTCTTCGTTGTAGGCATCGGCCAGTGGCTTCAAATCAGCCTTACGGCTGGCATTAGTCAGAGATCGACCGTTTTTCTCTTTCGAAATTGCGACAACACGCGCAAGCATCGCTTGATAATCCTGACTATCGGATTCCTGATTCAAGGAGCCAATTTCATCCAGAATCAACTGGACATTTTCTAAATAAGCTGCCTTGGGAAACTCCTTGGCATCATTATCCAGATGATAACGGAAAAAGCTTTCCAAATCCCAAAGGGCTTGCTGGATTTGTGTGGTCAGTTTTTCTTTTTCACTGCTAAAATCAGCTTTCTCAAAGCCTTTGAGGAAAGATTCACTCAGCCATTTCTGAGGATTGCTGGTGGATTGGAGGAAGTCATAGATTTTATAGACTTGCTGGCGTAGCCCTCGTTCATCTTTTCCACGTCCAGCAAAGTTTTTCAGCAAATGACTAAACTTCTCTTTCTGTTTGCTTTGGTAATGCGCTTCAAAGACCTCATGGAAGACTTCGTTTTTTAGAAGAAGTTGCTCGCTTTGGTTTTGTAAAATACGGAAATTAGGCGCAATATCAATCAGATAGCCATGTTTACCAAGGAATTTTTGTGTGAAAGAGTCCATGGTTCCGATGGCAGCGTTGGGTAGATCAGCCAACTGACGACCCAAGTGTTGTTTGAGGTCGACATCGCTGCTTTCTTGGATTTGCTTGCTGATTTTTTTCTCTAAACGTTCCTTAAGCTCTGTGGCAGCCTTAACGGTAAAGGTTGAGATAAAGAGTTGACTGATTTCCACTCCACGCGCTAATTGATCTAGAATGCGCTCTGCCATGACAAAAGTCTTCCCAGAACCAGCCGATGCTGAAACGAGGATATTCTGACCAGAAGTGTAGATGGCTTCAATTTGCTCGGCAGTTTTCTTTTGTTCCTTGCTCGAATTTGCTTCTGCGTCTTGCAATTTTTGAATTTCCTTCTCAGTTAAAAAGGGAATAGGCTTCATCGATTCAACTCCTCTCTTATTTTTTCAAACCAAGCTTGCTTGAGTTTTTCTCCGACCAGACGCTTGCCATCAGTTAAGTCCAACTTTTCTAGGAAACGGGCTTGCCCCAAATGGTAATTGGCTTCAAATCCTGTGATGGCTTGATGTTGCTGAACATACGGTGCAATACTTCTGCCATTTTCAGTATAAGGGTTAATGGCGAACTGACCTTCTAAAATCTTCTCAGCAGCTTTCTTGTAAAGATGGGCATTGTAGTCCAGTAGGAGCTGGAATTCCTCCTCCGTCAGCTGATTGGCTTTATTTTTATTGTAAAATTCACCCAAATGACTGCTTTCTTTTTCTAAAAAGAGGCCTTGGTATTTCATTGACTTGCTAGCTTCTACTACTGCACCTGCCAGACTTTTAACGGACATCAAAGATTGGACAGGCTCAGCCATTTCCAAGTACATGGCACCAAAAAAGTTCTGCTCCCCTTCTCTTTTTAAGGCAGCTAGATAGGTTGGCAGTTGGGAATTAAGCCCGTTGAAGAAATGAGGAAACTGGAACTGGGTCAGACTGGATTTGTAGTCTACTACTCCTATCGATCCATCAGCTTTCAAACGGTCAATTCGGTCCACCTTGCCTCGTACAAAGACACTGCGCCCATTGTCCAATTGAATAAAGGCCTGCTCTTTTCCACCAAAATTTGCTTCTTCTTTGATGGTTTCGATGGCTGGATTGTGTCGGAGAATATGTCCAGTTGTCCGCGCCACATCAAGCAGAACTTCCTTGGTAAACTGGGCTTCCAAACTTTCCTGATAAATAGCCTCAAATTCGCGTTCTTGACTGGTTTCTTGGATAGCTTGTTCTAGACGGTGGTCAAAGGAATCTTCATCAGGCAACTGCAAGGCACGTTCAAAGATACGGTGCAAGAAATTTCCGTGACTGCGGGCATCAGGACGTAGGCGCAATTCCTCCTGCAAGCCTAACACGTAGCGGAGGAAATAACTGTATTCATTGCGGTAAAACTCCGTCAAACCAGAGGTAGACAGGTAAAATTCCTGTTCAGCAGGATAGAGAGCCTGTAAGGTGTCCTTTGCTAAGGGTTTACTGCTTGGGCTGGTTGGGAGGGCTGGATTTTCCAGACCTTGCTGTTCTAGTTTTTTACCCATCACACGCGCCAGAACCTTGACAAAGGTCAAATCTTGCTCAGTCTCACTCATCTCGCCCTGCTGGTGATAGGCAACCAGACTAGACAAAAGACTATGATAGGACCCAATATTTTCCTTAGACAGCCCTTTGTGATTCATCCTCTTCTCTTTCCGACTAAATCCAAAATGGACCAACTCTTGAAGATAGGCAGATTCCTTACTTTCACTTTCGTTAAAAAGGCTTGGAGCCGACAAGACCAACTGCTTACGAGCAGAATTGACCAAGGAAAGCATAGTATAGCGATTTTTCTTGAGATTTTCACTGCTGGCAATCAGCAATTGTGCCCCTTCCTCCGTCGCTTGGTTTAAGCTTTGTCTTTCTTCATCTGTCAAAATACTGGTATTTTGCGCAATTTTTGGTAAATTGTCCTGAGTCAGCCCAATGGCATAGACAAAGTCAGCAGTCAGAGGGGCAATCAAATCATAGCTCTGTACCAGAACGGTATCTACTGTTGCTGGAATGGTGCGATACTGAGATAGGCTCATTCCAGAATGAAGCAAGGCAAGAAAGTCCTCTAGACTAACTGATGAACCAGCAAAAACAGTCGCAAATTGTTCTAAAACATGGCAGAATGCCTTCCAAACTTCAGTCTGTCTTTCCTGCTCTAGGGTTTTCATGGTAGCTGTTAAATCTTGTAACTGCTTGGTCACCTCTCCTTCTTTTAGAAAGCTATTCCATTTTTGTAGGAGATTTTCAGCCTTTTGTTTTCGACTGGCAAAGAGGGTTTCAAGAGGTGTTAAAATACGCAGACGAAGAGCATTTAAACGTTCCAAATTAAATTTTCCATGGTGGGATTTGGTAAAGGTTTGCTGAAAGGCTGGTAAGCCATTGATACCAAGATAGCGGATATATTGCTCAAAAGCATCAATATCAGCCTGATTAAGATCGGTATATAGACCTGTTCTAAGAAGGTTTATCAAATCCTCCTGACGGAAACGATAGCGTTTTAAAGCTAAAATAGACTCGACAAACTGAGTTAAAGGGTGGTGCGCCATGGATTCGCTTCTACCAAGATAGAAAGGAATCTGATACTGGTCAAAAATGGTTTTGAGAGATAACTGGTAAGAAGCTACATCCCCCAAGAGAATACGAAAATGCTTGTAGCTCAGGTCTGGATTTGCATGTAATCGCTGACGAATACTCCGAGCCACCAGCTCCAGCTCTTCCTTTTGTGTCAAACAAGACCAGATTTGCAGGTTTTCACGGTCCTTCTCATCGATCTCCAAAGTGAGGTCTGAAAAGTCATAAGAAGACTCCAGCAAACGAGAGGCCTTGTCAAAACTATCCATCTTTTCATGAGTTTGAGAACAATCCAGAGCAGGAGTTTGGTATTTAGAGGCTAGATGATGGAGAAACTCCACACTGGCTTGGTAGAGATTGCCTTCGCTAAAAGCGCTAGTATAGGCTTTCTTACTAGCATAGGCTCCAATGACAATCTCAACACCCTTACCATGAAGTAGGTCCACAATTCGCTCTTCCTCAGCAGAAAAACGGGTAAATCCATCAATAATCAAGGCTATTTGAGTAAAATCACTACTTACCTTGTCATTCTCAATAGCCTCAATCAAATGAGACAATTGACTTCCCTGAGCCAACTGCCCCTGATTGAGATAAGCCGTTACCTTCTCAAAAATCAAGAGTAAATCTGCCCGCTTATCCTCATCCGTCAAATTTTCCAAGTCCAAAAAACTCATCTGAGCAGTCGCTATCTCATGATAAAGTTCAATCAACCGCTGGATAAATTGAGGATCCTGCTTGATAGCTCCATAAACACGTAAATTCTTAGGATCAAGTTCCGCAAGGCACTTATAAAAAGCCATCCCAAGACCGATGTCATCAAGACTGGTCTTAGTAGGCAAGTCATTCAAAATCAGGTAACGAGCCATTTGAGCAAATCGCGTGACGGTAATCGCAAAAGAAGCCTGCTGGGGCAAGCATTCCAGCACGGCACGTTCCTTTTCAAAAGAAAGGGAGTTAGGAGCGATATAGAAGACCCGCTTGCCAACAGCAACTAGCTCTTCCGCCTCTCTGGTTAGAACCTCAGTCAAAGAAGTCCGAATATCAGTATAAAGTAATTTCATCTCTGCCTCGTTGGAATTTTTCATTACCCTATATTATACCATGATTAGCCACCCAAGTCTGAAAATAATCAGTTCTTGCTCATCTGTTGAAAAGAAAATGCCGGAAAATTCCGACATTGTTTTAGTAAGCTAACTTCCTGAAAATAGGAGTAACCATAAGTTCCAGAAGGCAGTGATATTGATGAGGATATGAACCACTATTGGATAGTAGAGACTTTTTGTCATGCGATACAATATAGCCAAAATAAGACCTCCACTAGCATAAATGAAAAAGGCAAGAGGTGTTAAAGCGAAATTGATATGAATACAACCGAAAATAATGGCAGAAAGCAAGACATCTCCGTACCAAGGTGAGTTTTTGAAAAAGGTTGTCATAAGCACACCTCGATAAATCAATTCCTCAGCAATAGGGCCGATGAAGCAAACTATGAGCAAGAAATAGGGTAATTCCTGTCTCCCTATCATTTCTATCGTTTCATTCAAAGAGATTTGATTTGAAGACGAGGGTATGAAATAAGACAAGAGGAAGTCGGACATATACGAAATGATATAGCCCAGTAAAAGGTAGATAAAGTACCTCAAGTGCCACTTGAAATGAAAAGTTTTCTTTCTTGAAAAAACTAGTAGATAGATGACTGCTGACAAAAGAACTCCACTTTCCATCAAAAGTAGAATCTGAAAAAACTCACGACTTGCTGGTAGATAGGGCTTTGCGAGGTGATTGAAAAGCTCCCAAAACCAAGTTGATTTGTAAAAAATTAAGGACAATGCTAGTAAAATCTGAATAATCCGTTTTTTTATATTAAATTCTCTGTTTTCCTTGACTAGATTATTGAATATTAACTGTATAACAAGTTTAGTATAGCATATCTTTTCGAAATATCCTCTTCAAATCATAAATTGTCATCAAAACATCCTAAACTGTAAAATCAATTAGCCCCAATATTCCTATCAATTTCTTCTCCAAAATATGCTATAATAATACCAAAAGAAAAAGAAGGAAGTCTTATGATTAAACTACTAGCCTTGGATATGGACGGAACCCTCCTCAATGAAGCCAAGGAAATCCCACAAGCTCACATTACTGCTATTCACCAAGCTATTGAAAAAGGTGTCAAACTGGTTCTCTGTACAGGTCGCCCGCTTTTCGGTGTCCTCCCCTACTATCAAAAACTGGGGCTTGACCTCCAGAATGAGTATGTAATTGTTAACAACGGTTGCTCAACTCACCAGACAAGTGATTGGAGTCTGGTTGATTGGCAAGAACTCAGTCCAGCAGACATCGAGTACCTCTATGACCTAGCTGAAAAAAGTGATGTTCAGTTAACTCTTTTTGATGAGGAGCATTATTTTGTCCTCGGTGGCAAGCCTAATGAAATTGTTCAAAATGATGCCAAGCTAGTCTTTTCAGACCTGACTGAAATTTCCCTTGAGGAAGCTACCAGTGGTAAGTACCGTATGTTCCAAGGTATGTTTTTGGGTACAAAAGAGCAAACAGACGATTTTGAGGAGCGCTTTGCTGGGGAACTCTGTCAACGATTCAGTGGCGTTCGTTCGCAGCCTGTCATTTATGAAGCTATGCCACTTGGAACGACAAAGGCTACTGCTCTTTCACGACTGGCAGAGATTTTGAATATCGAGCCATCAGAAATTATGGCTATGGGCGATGCTAATAACGATATTGAAATGCTCCAGTTTGCAGGACTTGGCATTGCAATGGGAAATGCCAGCGATTATGTCAAATCCCTAGCTGATGCCGTTACAGCAAGCAACGAAGAAGACGGTGTTGCGCGTGCCATTGAGAAATATATTTTATAATTAAGAAGCCCAGTTCGTGTCAACTGGGTTTTGATATTTAAGAATTCTTAAAACTTTAGAAACTCTTTAGAAATACTTGAGTTTTCTTTGATTTCTATGCTTTATACTAAAGTTAACAAAATAAATCAAAAGGAGAGAATCATGAAAACAGTACTCGACATTCATGGATTGTCCAAAAACTTCGACAAACAAGCTATTCTTCAGGATCTTCATCTAACGATAAGAGAGGGAGATATTTATGGACTTATCGGAAAGAATGGAGCTGGGAAAACTACCTTGATAAAAATCATTACGCAACTACTGTTTGCAGATAAAGGGACTGTTTCCCTCTTCTCTAGCCAAACGGAAAATGAGTGGACCAAGGCTCTATCTAGAGTAGGTTCTGTTATCGAATCACCCGTAGCCCATAATCACTTAACAGCCTATCAAAATCTGAATTATTATTGTATGATACGCCATATTCCAAATGCTGATCAAGTAATTCGAGAAACGCTGGACTATGTAGGTTTGCCAGATACAGGTAAGAAAGTCTTTCGTGATTTCTCGCTAGGAATGAAACAAAGACTTGGTATTGCCATTGCCCTTCTATCTAAACCAGACTTCCTGATATTAGATGAACCTATCAACGGTCTCGACCCAATCGGTATCAAAGAATTTCGCCTCATGATTCAACGGCTCAATCAAGAAAAAGGGATCACCATTCTCATCTCTAGCCATATCTTGTCAGAACTCTATCTCCTAGCTAATCGTTTTGGTATTTTAGATCAAGGCAAGATTATCCGTGAAATCAGCAAAGCTGAATTTGAAACACTAAGTGAGGATTATATTGTGCTTAAGACAGCCGACCAAGAGAAAGCTTGTCAAGTATTGAAAGAACAAATCCAGCTCCAGTTCAAGGTTGTTAATCCTGAAAACGAAATTCACATCTTTGGTCAGGAACAAGATGTCAAACAGATTCTCAAGGAATTAACCTTGGCAGATGTTGCCATTGACGAGATTTACTATGCCCGTCAAAACCTAGAAGAATACTTCACTCAATTGGTCCAATAGGAGGAAAATCATGATACATACCATTCAAGCAGACTTTTACCGTCTTTTCCGCTCCAAAGGATTCTGGATTACAGAATTCATTCTCTTTGTCCTCTTGCTACTGGGTGCCACTATCGGGGCTACTGGCCATCTGATGGCAATCCAGACAGAAGAACCAGAAATTCCAACCCATGGTTGGGACGGTATTCAAGCTCTTATCAATGCGTCTAGCAATGATTCAAACCTTGTTTTTCTCTGCATTATTCTAACATGTTTAGTTCTTGGGGTCGATCTAATCGGCAAGCTTTATAAAAATAGTTTGACAGTTGGCGTTTCTCGTACAGAATTTTTCTTCGCTAAATCCTTTGTACTAGCAAGCATCGCTCTCTTGCAACTCATCGCCAGCCTTGTGATTGCTTTTGTTCCCTCAACTCTACTAAACGGACTTGGTACGATACCTGATGGTTTTGTTACTAATCTCCTCTCAATGATTTTCCTTCAATTTCTCTGCCTTCTCGCTTGGCTTTCGATTATTTCCTTTATTCTCTACCTGACTCATTCTTATCTTGCCGTATTTATTGGTTATCTGATTAGCTCTATCATCCTTTCTATGCCAATGATCATTTTTCCAAATATCAAATATTTACCATATTTGTCCTTGCATTTTTCCTATGCTATGACTGCTAATAGTGAATCCATTTTCTATACCCTTATAGTTACCTTAGCTGTTATTGTAATCTTTAATCTAAGTGGACTGGCAGTTTTCAAAAAGAAAAGCCTATAAAAAATGACCTCCTCTAGCCTACAGAGGAGGTTTCTTTTTGTTAAAAATAAATGAAAACCGACAACCATTTCCCATCTGTGCTTAGTTTCATCTCTGTACCGAGAAGATGACATAATTCCTCAGTGATATAAAGGCCTAAACCAGAGGATTCTTCCGTATCAGATAGATTTTCAGAATAAAAACGGTTGCTGAGATTTTCTATTTTTTTGATGGGCTGTTTAACAAGGTTTGCAATCTCTAAGACAAGCTGTGCCTTTTCCTTTTTCAAAGATAGCCGCGCTTCTTCCTTGCCATGTTTGAGGACATTTCCAAGCAAATTTTGTAAAATGCGATCCAGCAAGTTTTCATCAGTCCTCATTTTTAAATCATCTTCAACCTTAAAATCAAGCGTGATATTTGCCGCCTGAAAAACATCATAATAAGCCAAAGTCTTTTTGGTGATAAAAGCTGAAAGATTCACTTCTTCCAGTTTCGGTTTGACAGCTCCTTCCATCAAACGACGATATTCTAGGAGAGCCTCCAAACGTTTAGAAACTAAATCAAGATGCTGGGCTACTTTTTGTAAGGTTTCTGCTTTGTCTTCAGGAGATTTTATCAATTGTTGGGTGTATCCTGAAGCGATAGTCAGAGGGGTCCGAATATCATGGGCGATATTGCTGATGGCCATATCCAGAGTCTGCTTTTCCCTTTTCATCACCAATCGAGATTGCTCTACTTCCTGAAATAGATTCTCAATTTGCTGGTAGAGATGTAAAAAATGTTTGGAAAAAATGCTAACCCCTACTCTTTTCATACTACCCGTAAGAATCTTGTCTTCAATCTGTTGACTCAAGTTTTTAAGTGCTATATGGTAGCGAATCAATACAATCGATAAAATAATTAGGAGTATCAGTAGAACAAAGATTATCATGTAGGTCATTGCTTGTCTCCTTTTAATCTTACCCCAACTCCCCAGATGGTTTCAATATATTCTTGATTTGGGTCAAGCTGGTTTAATTTTTTACGAAGATTACTCAAATGCGTATTGAGAGTATTATCTCCAGGTAGGTAGCTATCCTCCCAGACCAATTCATAAAGTTCTACCTTGGTGAAAATTTTCTTAGGATGTTTGAGGAGAGTTTGGAGAATCAAGCATTCTTTCTTGGCAAGGCGAATCGTTTTCTGGCTATTTTTAATTTCAAAACTTTCTGCATCAAACTGGATATTTTTCAAGTTTAGTGGCAGATTTTCAGTTTTTTCTATTTTCACAGGCTGTTTTTCTGCACTTTGGCGTAATTGAACAGTAACTCTGGCAAAGACTTCGTCCAAATCAAAAGGTTTGACTATGTAATCATTGGCACCGTCTAAGAGGTATTGACTGATTAACTTCTTATCGCTCAAAGCTGTTAGCATAATGACTGGAGTTTGACTTTGTTCCCTGATAGCTTTTAAAACCTGATCCCCATTTTTCCCAGGAAGCATGATATCTAGTAAAACGAGGTCAATCCCACCTTGGTCAAAAAGCATGATTCCTTCTGTACCGGAAAAGGCTTGAATCACCTCATGCTCCTCAGTAAGAAGTGTTCGTAAAATCTCTTGAATGTCACTATTGTCTTCAATAACCAATATCCTAGCCATAAACACCAACCTTTCTGCAACTATTATAGCATTTTTATTGATAAAGCTTAAACAGAAAAAGCTCCTCGCATAAAAGTGCGAGAAAGCCTTAGAGGGTTAAAATATAAAATCCACTTACTAGATAACATTGTATCCTTATAGTTGCTAGTGAAAACGAGTCTAGCAGAATGAATCTCTCATTTCTCTCCTACTAGTCCGTAATACGTTGATACATTTCTGGTCTTCTATCTCGAAACAAGCCCCAGTTTAGGCGTTCGCTTGCTCCCTTATCTAGGTCATAAGTAGCTAACAGAACAGCTTCAGCTTGTCTTTCAGCTTGCTCTAGAATAGCTCCTGTTTCATCCGTCATAAAGGATGAACCGTAGAAGTCAAGACTGGAACTCTGTCCACCATTTTCCTCACTTGGAGTGACTTCTTCCAAACCATGGCGATTGGCTGCAATAACTGGGACAATATTTGCTGCTGCGTGCCCTTGCATGGTACGTTGCCAATGACCGCAACTATCTGTATCCAAAATCGGCTCTGAACCGATGGCTGTAGGATAAAAGAGCAATTCAGCACCATTTAACGCAAGACAGCGGGCTGTTTCGGGGAACCATTGATCCCAACAGATACCAATACCAATCTTGGCATACCGAGTATCCCATACCTTGAAACCAGTGTTACCAGGCGTGAAATAAAACTTTTCTTGATAATAATGATCATCTGGTATGTGGGTCTTTCGATAAACACCCAGCACTTCCCCATCTGCATCAATGACAGCAATAGAGTTATATAAGACATTGCCATCTTTTTCATAGAAACTGATCGGTAAAACAACTTGTAGTTCCTTAGCAATCGCCTTAAAATGCTGAATGGCAGTATTTTCTGTCACCGATTGGGCATGCTGGTAGTAGTCATACTGACGTTCCTGACAGAAATAGGGACGTTCAAATAACTCGGGCAAGAGAATAATTTGTGCACCTTGTTCTGCAGCCTGACGTACTAAACGCTCTGCGGTTTGGATATTTGTTGCCACATCCTTAGCGCATTGCATCTGAATGGCTGCAACTCTTACATTTCTCATCTTTTTCTCCTATTCTGGGATTTGTTGGGTGATACAGTGGATATTGCCACCACCTAAGAGAATATCTCTGGCTGGTATTCCGACAACTTTACGGTCTGGAAAACACTTACTGAGGATATCTAAGGCCACTTGGTCGTTTTGATCTTGAAACTGAGGAACTAGGACAGCCTTGTTGGCGATATAAAAGTTTACGTAGGAAGCTGCTAGTCGTTCACCTGCGTATCGCTCTTCTTCTCCTTCTTCATAGATGTAGCCTGGCAAATCCTCTTTGGTTACAACCTGACGAATAGCTGGGATAGGAAGCTTATGAATGGTGAAGTGACGATCTTTTGCATCTGTCTCTTGCTCTAAGAGTTCGAAATCTGCTTTTGACATGGCATATTGAGGATCACTTTCGTCGTCCGTCCAAGCCAAAACAAGCTCTGCAGGACCAACAAAGGCAGCAACATTGTCAATGTGTTCATTGGTTTCATCTTGATAAATACCATAAGGAAGCCAAATAACTTTTTCAGCTCCAAGGCTCTCTAATAAGGTATTCTCGATTTTCTCTTTAGTCAGGTGAGGATTACGCCCAGGACTAAGCAAGCAACTTTCAGTCACGAGAATGGTTCCCTGACCATCGCTATGGATAGCGCCGCCTTCCAGTACAAAAGGTTTGGCATCATAGACAGGCATTTCCAAGGCCTCAGCAAAACGACTAGCTACTTGGTCATCATCTTCATAATCTTGATAAAGACCATCATAGGTGCCACCCCAGGCATTAAAAGCCCAATCGACTGCCAACTTTTCTCTTTTATCATTGACAAGAATAGTCGGACCTGTATCACGGGCCCAGGCATCATTGGTGGGAATGTCTAAATAAATAACGCTATCTCCAAGATAAGATTGGGCTTCTGATAGATAGTCCCGCTCCACCAAGAGATAAACGGCTTCCCCTTCTGCTATGGTCTTAATAATCTGGCCGAAAGCTCTTTTGGCAGCCTTTCCTTGAAAAGGCCATGAACCTGGTCGAGTCGGCCATATCATGAGGGTACCATGGTGTGCTTCGTACTCTGCTGGCATGCGATAGCCTAATTTTTTTGGACTGTCCATCATGATAATCTCCCTTTAAAGTCTTGATAACCAAAAGCCTTTACCAAGTCACAATCTCCATTTTCATCCATAATATAAAGGCTTGGGAGACCAATACCGTTGAAGGTATTATTTTTGACAAAAGAATAAATGGCCATGTCTTCGAAATAAAGTCTGTCTCCGATTTGGACTGGATTTTCAAAGCTATAATCACCAATTACATCGCCCGTCAGACAGGTATTAGAAGAAAGTCTGTAAGTATGGGCTTTTTCCTGTGCCTCAAAGCCATTTCTCAAAGGTGGACGATAGGGCATCTCAAGTACATCAGGCATATGGCAGGTCGCAGAGGCATCTAAAACCAAGATTTCCATACCGTTTTCGACAATATCCAATACTTCAGTTGCTAGATAACCAGCATTGAGCGCAATGGCTTCACCCGGCTCGATATAAATTTCAAGATTGTAAGTTTCTCGGATACGCTTGATTTCTGAAATCAGCAAATCCACATCGTAACCTTCTCTTGTGATATGGTGTCCGCCCCCCATATTGAGCCATTTGACCTCATGTAAGTACGAACCAAATTGCGCTTCTACTGCTTTCAAAGTTGTCTGTAAATCATCTGCTCCCTGCTCGCAAAGGGTATGAAAATGAAGTCCGTCAACCAAATCCAACAAATCACTTGGTATCTTGTCTGAAGTTACGCCAAAGCGAGAGCCTGGAGCACAAGGGTCATAAAGCGCGTGATCACCCTGAGTTGAACATTGGGGATTGATACGGAGACCTATACTGATACCAGCCTCCCGACAACGAGCCCCATACTTACGCAATTGTCTCTCTGAGTTAAAGACGATATGATCCGTTATCTCCAGCAATTCCTCCAAGTCTGCATCCTTGAAAGCAGGCGCAAATACATGGACTTCTCCTGGAAATTCTTCCCTAGCTAGCTTAGCTTCATAGAGTCCACTAGCTGTCGTACCAGATAGATACTGGCTAATCAAGGGATAAGTTTTGTAAAGGGAATATGCCTTCTGGGCAAGCAAAACCTTACAGCCAGCTTCTTCTTGAACATATTGTAAAATGCGACAGTTGGCTTCTAACTTTGCTAAGTCAATGATGTAAGCTGGTGTTGGTACTTGTTCTAGCTTCATTAGTCCACCATTTGTGGATTTTCAACCACAACCCATGGCAAACCATACTCATTCAAAGCTTCCATAAATGGATCTGGATCCAATTCTTCAAGGTTGTAAACTCCAGCTTGTTTCCAAGTACCGTTCATAACCAATTTTGTCCCAATCATGGCTGGAACGCCAGTCGTGTAAGAAATTGCTTGTGAACCAACTTCTGCGTAACATTCCTGATGGTCGCAAACATTGTAGATGTAGATGGTCTTTTCAACGCCATCTTTGATACCTGTAAAGATACATCCAATATTGGTTTTACCTACAGTACGTGGGCCAAGGCTAGCAGGATCTGGAAGCAAGGCTTTCAAAAATTGGATTGGAACAATTTCTTGGCCATTAAAGTTAATGGTATCCGTACGAAGGAGTCCAACATTTTCAAGACATTTCATGTGCGTCAAGTAAGATTGACCAAAGGTCATAAAGAAACGAATACGTTTGACACCTGGAATGTTCTTAGCCAATGATTCGATTTCTTCATGGTGAAGGAGATACATGTCTTTTTGTCCAACTTGAGGGAAATCGTACTCGCTCTTGATAGACATTGCTTCCACTTCGACCCATTTTCCATCTTCCCAGTAAGAACCTGGCGCAGAAACCTCGCGTAGATTGATTTCTGGGTTAAAGTTTGTCGCAAATGGATAACCGTGGTCACCACCATTACAGTCTAAAATGTCGATATAGTGGATTTCATCAAAATAGTGTTTGAGGGCATAGGCTGAAAAGACACTAGTCACACCTGGGTCAAAACCTGAACCAAGAAGAGCGGTCAAGCCTGCTTCCTTGAATTTCTCCTGATAAGCCCATTGCCATGAGTAGTCAAAGTAGGCTGTAAAACCAAGTTCCTTGCAACGTTTCTCATAAATAGCACGCCATTCAGGGTCTTCTGTGTCTTCTGCTTCGTAGTTGGCTGTATCGATATAGTGAACACCTGTTGCCAAACAAGCGTCCATAATGGTTAAATCTTGATATGGTAAAGCTACGTTCAAAACAGCTTCTGGTTTGTAGCTTTCAATCAGGGCAATCACTTCTTCAACCTTGTCAGCATCAAGTGCGGCTGTTTCAATCTTTGTACTTGTTTTACCTTCTAGCTTCGCTTTCAAGTCATCACATTTTGACTTGGTACGGCTAGCAATCATAATCTCTGTAAAGGTTTCGCTATCTTGACAAATCTTTGAAATAGCAACTTGGGCAACGCCCCCACATCCAATAACTAATAAACGACTCATTTTCTTCCTTCCTCTTCTTCTAAAATGTCCTCAACATACTTGGGCAACATAAAGGCTCCCACGTGTAAGTTTGCAGTGTAGTATTCTGTGAAAAGCTGGCGTTTTTTCCAGCCTTCCTTATCAAAATCTTTGACAGGGTGGTATTTTTTCGATGCAAACCCAAATAACCAATAGCCAGCTGGACTGGTTGGAATATGGGCCTGATAGACCCGGCTGATTGGAAAGGCTTGATTGACCTTGCGATGCATACTTCGGCAAGCTGACTCATCCTCATCAAAGAAGGGACTCCCATGCTGGTAAATCATGATACCGTCTTCTTTCAGAGCCCTATAACTATTGCCGTAGAATTCCTTGGTAAAGAGCCCTTCCGTATGGCCAAACGGATCTGTCGCATCGTTGATGATAATATCGTAATCATCTTCGCAGTTTCGCAAAAAGCGTAGCCCATTTTGGTAGTAAATGGTAACACGAGGATCATCTAGCCCTGCAGCAAAGTCTGGGAAATACTCACGACAGACTTCAACCAACATCTCATCTGGTTCCACAATATCGATTTGTTCCAGCTCAGGATAGAGTGTTAATACTTGGGCGACACCGCCATCACCACCCCCAATAACCAATACTTTCTTGGGATTTGGGTGGACAGCCATGGGAACGTGGACGGTCATTTCATTGTAGACAAAATCATCCGCATCTGAAAACAAGACATGCCCATTTAAAATCAGTATTTTCCCAAAAGCTGGTGTATCCAAGACTTCGATATCCTGCCATTCACTTTTACCAGCGTAGAGTTGCTTGGCTGTTCTCAGGGACAATTTCACATCTGGAGTATGAACTTCAGAAAACCATAAATCCATCTAGTTCTCCTTTCTCTTAATGACGTTGATGTGATTGACCTCAGGATCTTCCGTCCCTTGGAGGGAGCAACCACGTTCCTTGGCAAATTGGATATAGTCTACAATTTCACGTATAATGCGTTCACCAGGAGCCAAGATAGGGATTCCTGGAGGGTAACACATAACAAATTCTCCACAGACTTGTCCAACAGAATCATCCAAGGTTAAACTTTTTCTTTCTGAATAGAAGGCTTCTTGTGGAGACAGCACTAACTCGGGCTGAATATATTCTCCAGCTATCAAGTCTTTTCCATCTCTCGAGTAAAGTCTCTTGATATCAGCCAAAGCACCGACCAAACGCTCGATGTCTTGGATACGATCACCAATCGAAATATAGGCCAAGATATTGCCAATATCACCAAACTCAATCTGAATGTCGTATTCGTCTCGTAGGAGGTCATAAACCTCGATACCTGTTAAGCCAATACCCTGAGTGTAAACGGACAGCTTGGTTACATCAAAATCACATACCGACACACCATCTATTAACTCTTTTGAGTAGGCATAGTAGCCACCTATGGCATTGATTTCACGACGAGCATACTCGGATAGCTCAATGACCTTCTCAAACGACTCTTTACCACGAAGAGCTAAGTTACGACGCGAAATATCCAGACTAGCCATCAACAAATAAGAGGCGGATGTTGACTGGGTAAGATTGATAATCTGACGTACGTATTCAGGATTTATCTGCTCCCCGATTAAAAGAAGCGAGCTTTGTGTCAAACTCCCACCAGACTTATGCATGGAAACTGCTGCCATATCAGCACCTGCATCCATAGCAGAAATTGGAAGTTTTTCAGTAAAATGCAAATGCGCTCCGTGGGCTTCATCTACTAAAACCACCATGCCAGCTTCATGAGCCATTTTTGTCAATCCCCTTAGGTCTGAACAGATTCCGTAGTAAGTAGGATTGTTAATCAAAATGGCCTTGGCATCTGGATGGTCCTTTATGGCCTTGGCTACTCGATCATTTTCAAGACCTAAAGCGATACCAATTTTAGGATCTACACTCATCTCGATATAGATGGGAATGGCACCACATAGAACCAGCGCATTGATAGCAGATTTGTGGACATTTCGTGGCAGAATAATCTTATCTCCTGCCTTGCAGGTTGCGAGAATCATAGTCTGCACCGATGAAGTTGTTCCTCCAATCATGAGAAAGGCATGGCTAGCTCCAAAAGCATCAGCTGCCAGCTCCTCTGCATCCCGAATAATCGAAATGGGGTGGCCTAAATTATCCAAGGGTTTCATCGAATTGACATCAATACCTACACATTTTTCTCCTAAGAGTTCGACAAGTTCTGGATTTCCTCGTCCACGCTTGTGACCTGGAACATCAAAGGGAACAATCCGTTTCTTGCGTAACTTCACCAAGGCCTCATAAATTGGAGCTTGGTTTTGATCTAACTCTTTCAAGACATACTCCTTTCCATATTTGTAGCGCCTCAAGAAGACGAAGGCGACTAAAGGTTGACTCATGAAAAAAGAGCAGGTTTTCACCTGCTCTGCAATCTTCTGACGTTTTTATGTTTGTTTCTGTTGAGTATGTCTGTTCCCGATGTTTCCTAACTCTCTAGTAGCAAATATTACGTACTTTATTGATCGTTTCACAAGATGACGTGTGCTTTCACCACACTAAAAATTTATGAATTAGGATAAGTGTCCTAACATCAACTTATAAAAGTAGGCTTTTAACCCTATCAATAATGTGGTTTTTCAACCACGCTTCGGCATTCAACCCTGCCTGTCCGTAGGCGTTTTTTACTCGGGTTTATATTTGCTAGAAAACATCATCTCATTTTCTAAGCTTTATTACTATATCATGTTTTTAAGAACTTGTAAAGCGGTTTACGAAGAAAATATAAAAATAGTTCGTAAAATATTTGGATTTTATTTGATTTAATACTAACTTTTCTCTTGTAAACGATTATAAAGTGAACAAAATGATTTTCATATTTAATTTAAAATTCTTTATGATATTCTATACACTTTACCCTCGGTGTTTGATCTATTAGAGAAGATGTCGACATTTTTATATCATTAAAATCGTGCAACTTTTTTCAGATACTTTTAAAAGATTGATTTCCCTATATTTTTCCTTTATACTGGATAAAAAGGAGAATAGTATGTCAGAAACAAATCACGAAATCGATTCAAATTTTGCAGGTCGTTTAAATATCCTGCGTGCGGGTGTTCTTGGTGCCAATGATGGAATTATTTCCATTGCTGGTGTGGTTATCGGGGTTGCTAGTGCTACGAGTAATATCTGGATTATCTTTTTATCAGGTTTTGCGGCTATTTTAGCTGGTGCCTTTTCAATGGCTGGTGGAGAATATGTATCCGTTTCAACTCAAAAAGATACCGAGGAAGCAGCCGTTGCGCGTGAGCAAGTCTTGCTAGACCAAGATATGGAACTAGCCAAAAAGTCCCTCTATGCTGCCTATATTCAAAATGGTGAGTGTGAAACATCAGCCCAACTTCTCACCAACAAAGCCTTTTTAAATAATCCGCTCAAGGCTTTGGTAGAGGAAAAATATGGGATTGAGTATGAAGAGTTTACCAATCCTTGGCATGCTGCTATCTCTAGCTTTATTTCTTTTTTCCTTGGTAGCTTACCACCAATGCTTTCAATTACCATTTTCCCAAGTGAATACCGCATCCCTGTTACTGTCCTTATCGTCGGTGTGGCCCTTCTTCTCACTGGTTACACTAGTGCCAAACTTGGAAAAGCCCCAACCAAAACGGCTATGATTCGGAACCTCGCTATTGGCCTCTTGACCATGGGAGTTACCTACTTACTCGGCCAACTTTTCAGCATTTAGAAGACAAGAAATACCTCGATTTTGAAGTCGAGGTATCTTTTTTTACATTTGCACAATTTTACGATAACTTCTAGAAGTAATCATGAAAATCAGCACATAGGCGATGAGGAAGATAGCGCAGATAGACAAGGTCACAATCAACATCATATTCGTATCTATTACACCAATTACTTTTAAAATCAGGCTAAGCATATGGTAGGCAAAAGCTAGATGTATGAAGGCAAAGAGCAAAGGAAGGAAGAAAACAGTTAAAACCTGTTTGTTGATGGTTTGCTTGATTTGCTTTTGATCTAAACCAACTTTCTGCAAGATAATAAAGCGCTCACGGTCTTCATATCCTTCAGAAATTTGTTTGTAGTAAATGACCAGAACAGTTCCGACCATAAAGATAATGGATAGGAAAATACCGATAAAGAAGACACCACCAAAGAGGGCACTCATCTGAGAACTAGCATCTGCTAGATTGCTACCATACACATAGCTACCTTCCGTGTTTAATTGAGCATTAAACTGATCGAGGTATTTATCATACTCGTCAGCGACCTTGAGTTGTTCTTCTTCGCTGGCATTTACATTCATGCCTCCGTAAAACTGATTATAGATAGCCGAATCTGGGAATTGGTCCAAAAAGGCTTGTAAATCAGGAACAACAAGGTAATTGTAATCAGCAGTCAAAATATTAAACTGATTTGGGACATGGTTCACAATGAAATCTTTATTAAATTCTTCTTTGACAGAAAATTGATGATCATTCAGAGTTAGAGCTTTCTGTCCTTTCAGTCCGTCATTTTTGGCAAAGAGACCGACCTCATTTCCTGATAGAGACAGTTTTTGACCAGTCATATTTTCATAATCTTTTTGGTCAAATACCATGAAAACTGTTTTTGGTTGGACACGGTTTTGTCCTTTTTCAAAAATAGTTAACTTGGTTCCTTCTTGATTCGCAACAGCAAAGTAAGTGTAACGAAGCACTTCTTTCTCTTTAATCTTATAACCTTTGTCACTTGCAAACTGGCTCAAGAGTTTGTCCAAATCTTCTTTTTCAACATTTTGTCCTGAAACCCCAAAATCATGAGGATTTAGAACTTTTTTAAAGGATTCTGCGGAATTGAAAATGCTTGTCGCTGCTGACATGGTTACCAAAACCATTGTTGACAAGATAGCGATGGTTGCTAGTCCAACCGCATTTTTCTTCATACGGAAAATCAAGTTGGAAACAGAGATGAGGTTATTAGGCTGGTAATAGTATTTCTTGTTTTTCTTTAGGATTTGAAGGAAAACGGTAATTCCTGCATTAAACAAGAGATAGGTCCCAAAGATAACCAGCAAAACAGCTAGGAAGAAGGTTGCTAAGGCTGTAAGAGGATCTTTTACCGTAAGGGCAAGATAATAGCCAATCCCTAAACTTATGGAACCAAGAATAGTTTGGAGAGGTAGGAAACGACCTTTTTTCTCACCACTAGCTTTTTCACGAGAAAGCTGGAGGGCATTCATACGGGCGATTCGAAGAGCATTCAGGAACATGAGGCCTAGGAAAATCAAACCAAAGACAACAAGTACTGTAATGACAACTTTCATCTGGAAGGTAGCGACTAGTTCTACCTTTAATTTCATCAGTTTGAGTAGGAAAGCGAAAATCAACTTATCAAACAAGGCTCCAATACCGATACCTGCACCAACGGTTAGAATTCCAAATAGCACTAACTCTTTAAAGGTCATACTGATCAGATGGCGTTTCTCCAAGCCCAACATGCCATAAATCCCTAGTTCCTTGGAACGGTTTTTCATGACAAAACTATTTGCATAGAGGACGATAATGGCAGATGCAAGTGTCACTACGATGAGACCTAGTTGTAGGGTAAATTGAATAGAAGATCCACCCCGCATCTCTGCCATTTTAGGATTAAAAGTTAATGAATAAAATAGATAGCTGATAGTAACTGCCAAGAGAACAGCCAGCGCAAAAGGATAGTAGAGTTTGCGGTTTTTAATCAAGTTCGATACCGCTAACTTATTGGTTAATCGAAACATACTAATTCACCTCGCTTGCCATGACAGTCAAGGTATCAGAAATTTCTTGGAACATCTGACGTTCTGTCTTCTCTCCACGATAGATTTGGTTGTAAAGAATGCCGTCTTTGATAAAGAGCACACGTTTAGCTCTGCTAGCTGCTGCCGTTGAGTGGGTTACCATGAGGATGGTTTGGCCGCGCTCATTGATTTCATCAAACACATCAAGTAAGGCTGCAGATGACTTGGAGTCAAGAGCTCCTGTCGGTTCGTCCGCAAGGAGAATTTCAGGTTCTGTGATGATGGCGCGGGCTACTGCTACACGCTGTTTCTGACCACCTGAAATCTCGTAAGGGTACTTCTCTTGCAATTGGTTGATGCCTAGATTCTCAGCTGTCACCACCAATTTCTTCATCATCTCCGTAATGGGTCTTCTTGACAATACAAGCGGAAGCAAGATATTGTCCTTAACAGACAGAGTATCTAGCAAGTTGAAGTCTTGGAAGACAAATCCTAGCTTTTCACGACGGAAGCTAGAAGCCTGTGAATTTTTAATGGTTGCTGTATCAGTTCCATTCAAATAAACCTGACCACGAGTTGGTTTATCAAGCATAGCTAGAATATTGAGAAGAGTTGATTTACCAGAACCAGACTCACCCATGATGGCAACGTAGTCACCCTTTTCTACGGTAAAGTGAATATCCTTGAGGGCCTCTACTTGGTTGCCCTGAAAACGAGTTTTATAAATTTTTTGAACGTGTTTTACATCTAAAAGTGTCATGAGAATCTCCTTTCTTAATATCCCATCAAATGAAATGTCGCTTGCATCATAGCACATCCAAGTTGAACGCGCTCAATATCTTTGTGGTTTGGTTGTTTTGTTTTCTTCTGTAAGATTTGTTTCATGATGTTACTCCTTTGTTCTTTATGAGTCTAGTTTACATCAAAAAAAGACCGCTTGCCATAACCTAACCTTACAAAAAAGACTTTAATCTTACATTTTTGTAAGATTGGGGGAAATGTAGATATTTTATTAAAAATATTTTACCATAAAAAGAAAGTAAGAAGAAAACCCTTGCAGATACAAGGGTTCAGAAATTTTAAAATAGATTAGTCGAATTCATAGACTAACAGTAAAATAACTGTTTCTACCTCACCAAAACCATCCATCATTTTCTTCAATAGCTTGGGCTTCTTTGCGTTTACGTGGGCCTGTTCCGTACATTTCTGCTTCGATTTCTTCCTTGGTTGGCATGATAGAAGCTAGGATGATATAGATAATCACGCCAAGTCCAAAGTTTGCAACTGTAAAAATGGCAAACAAGAAACGAACAAGGGTAACATCAAAGTTCCACTTGTCTGACAGACCTGCCAGAACTCCTGAAATCATGCGATTTCGTCTCATTTTATAAAATTTACTGTTCATGATTTTTCCTCTTTCTGCTAGGTTAGACATAGTATATCACGGGTAGGCTCGGCTTTCATCAGTCCTCAGGCTGATTTATAAGTAGCAATTTACCTCGACAAAGTCCACAGCGATAGCGTTTAGTATCAATCCTACGCTTGCGATGATACCTTTGCTGGCAGGATTGACAACGATAAAGCTTGAGTGGTTTAGAGTTACTATTTGGCAAGGTTGGTACAAACCGTAATCCATCCACTGCTTTCAACAGTTCCTTAAAATCTCGATCCTTGTGTTGATAGCCCTTCCCTTGAAAATAGAGGTGATAATGACAGAGTTCATGTCGGACAATTTTCCTAAAAACATCCAGACCCAATTCCTGATAAACCTTTGGGTTGAAATCCAAATGCCCATCTTTGGGGAAAAATCGCCCACCTGTCGAACGTAGACGCCTATTCCACTGGGCATGATGGATAAAAGGTCTGCCGAAGTCTTCTAGTGAAACTTGCTTGACGTAATCAGTTAGATTCATCTGGAGCTAGGAGCGACAGATTGACTTTTTCACGTTCAGTATCAATTTTCTTAACCCAAACGGTCACCAAATCTCCAACTGATACCACTTGACTTGGGTGTTTAATAAATTTGCGACTCATATGGGAAATATGAATCAAGCCGTCCTCGTGAATACCGATATCAACGAAGGCACCGAAATCAACGACGTTACGCACCACTCCTTCTAGCTTCTGACCAACCACTAAATCTTTAATATCTAGGACATCTTGGCGAAGCACAGGTGCATCAAAGGAATCACGGAAATCTCGACCTGGTTTGAGAAGGTCTGCAATGATATCTTTAAGGGTTTCTGGACCAAGGTCTAGCTCTTGCGCCATTTCCTTGACTGAAAGCGACTTGAGTTTGCTTTGTGCTTCTTCATTCAAGTCCTTGATATCCAAGCGTTTGAAGAGCTCCTTAACCGCAGCATAGTTTTCTGGGTGAACCCCTGTATTATCAAGGATATTTCTACTTTCAGGTATACGGAGGAAACCAGCTGCCTGTTCAAAGGCCTTGGCCCCCAGACGAGGAACTTTCTTGATTTGGGCGCGTGAAGTGATTTTTCCTTCTTCTTCACGGTATTTGACGATATTTTCAGAAATAGTTTTATTGAGTCCAGCCACGTGAGAAAGAAGAGCTGGGCTGGCCGTATTAATATTAACACCGACTTGGTTAACTACCGTATCCACGACAAAGTCCAAACTTTCAGACAGTTTCTTCTGGCTGACATCATGCTGGTACTGACCAACACCGATTGACTTAGGATCGATTTTGACCAATTCCGCAAGAGGATCTTGCAAACGACGGGCGATAGAGATGGCAGAACGCTTTTCAACGGTTAATTCTGGAAATTCCTGACGAGCAAGTTCGCTGGCAGAATAGACCGAAGCACCACTTTCATTTACAATGACATAACTAACCACAGGAAAATCTTTCAGAACTTCCGCCACAAAGGCTTCACTTTCACGACTGGCCGTCCCATTTCCGATGGCAATAATCTCTACACCGTATTGACCAATCAAATCTGCCAGATCTTTCTTGGATTCTTCGATTTGACGAGCTGATGCTGGTTTGACAGGATAAATGACCTGAGTTGTCAGCATTTTCCCTGTTGCATCCACGACAGCTAGCTTGGCACCTGTACGAAAGGCAGGGTCAAATCCAAGAACCACGCGCCCTTTCAGCGGAGCAACCAAGAGGAGATTGCGCAGATTGTCAGAAAAGAGTTGGATAGCTCCTTCTTCTGCCTTTGCTGTTAATTCTGTCCGAATACGTCGTTCGATAGCAGGCAAAACTTTTTTCTTAACGGATTGTTGAACAACTTCATCAATATAGGTATTTTTTACCTTAAAACGAGCAGCAAAGAAGGCAAGGATACGGTCCGTTGCATGTTCAAAACCGACCTTCAAGACACCAAGTTTCTCCCCACGATTGAGGGCTAAAGTACGATAGCCTTGCATATTTCCAACTGTCTCAGAAAAATCATAGTAAATCTGAAAAACCTGCTTTTCATCAAGACTTTCATCCTTGACTTGAGAAGTGAGTTTAGAGTGTCTCAGAACTTCCTGATAAGTCATGGAACGCAAGGTCACATCTTCCGATAAGGCTTCGACCAAGATATCAACTGCACCAGCCAAGGCCTCCTTACCAGTCGCAAATCCTTCACAGACGAACTTTTCAGCTTCCTTCTCTAAGCCAGCTACATTCTGCAAAATCAAGCGAGCAAGTGGGAAGAGTCCGGCTTCACGGGCAATAGTTGCCTTGGTACGACGTTTTTCCTTGTAAGGAAGGTAGAGTTCTTCAACGTCTGCTAGTTTTTCGGCCGCTAAGATTGCTTCTTCCAACTCCTTGGTCAACTTGCCTTGTTCTTGAATCTTAGCCAAGACAGCTTCCTTGCGGTCGTTGAGGTTGGTCAGACTTTTATCCAAGTCAATAATGGCCTTAATCGCCACCTCATCCAGACTACCAGTCATGTCCTTCCTATAACGCGCGATAAAGGGAATCGTCGCCCCTTCAGCTGTCAAACTTAGAACGATATCAATTTGCTTTAAAGTCACTCCCAAATCTTGGGAGATTTTTTCATATTTTTTATCCATGAATCTATTATACCACAAGCTATACGTTTCAAATTAGCTCTTACAATTTTAAAACATAAGTTGGTGAATAAATTTACTTCATTTCAATATTCTATTTATTGAGAAGGTTTTAATTTAAAATTCTACTAGATTACAAAAGGATTAGTGATTAAATTTTCACTGTTTTTATTTTTGACAATAATGCGCCACTATTCTCCCTCTCTATTCTTCAAGAAAACCCTTTTTTGAACAATAGGATTGTAATTTCTGTTTCTAATCGTCCAAAATGCGTGTTTTTGAGAAATAAAAAAATCGCAAGCCTGAGCCTGCGGAGGGGATAATCTTTTTTGAAATTTTTAAACAAAAAAGGAGCATTTAAGCTCCCTCCTTTGAAATAACGGACACTTGGCTGGTCGGTGTACCCAGCATCTCAGATACCTTTTTCAAGGTGCGGCAGGAACCTTTCTGCCCTCAAATGTCTTTCGTTAATGTTATTTTAACACTATCTACTTTTTTTGTCAAGTTTTCTCAATCTACCAGACTTAATACGACTTTGTAACTTGTAATCTTGTAAACGATACATGGTCGGAACATAAAAGAAATCACCACTTTTATGTAACTTGATGGCAACAAGAACATTATCATCAAATCTTTTAACATATTCAAAACTAGCATCTTTCTCTCGTGGATTGACCCCAACGAAATCTGGATTACTTAGTATAAGTTCTAGATCTTCGATATGATGAATCACATCATTATGATGCCGTTTCAACATATGACTTCTTAAACCTTCTTTGTTAACTTTGATATCACTAGCTTCAAGAACAATATTAAAAATTTCTTTTACTTCGTCAGTAACCTGACCGATCTTTTTATGTTCCATCATTTCCTCCGTTATTCCACAATTATTATATCACAATCATAGTGTATATTAGGCTATATCACACTCTATTATTCGTTAGATACTCAATTTTAACTTTTCCCTTTTCCTCAAAATAATAGTATAATAGAGGTAGAATTTAGAATCGAGGTGCACCTATGGCTGTAAAATTTACAAAAACTGATGACTTGGACAAGATGTTTGAAGAGTTTGCTAAACTCCCTGATTTGAAACAAGTCACTTTCCCTGATGACAAAGAGAAAAAAGCCAAAGCAGAAAAGAAAAACTAGATGACTGCTTTCCAACAACTCCCATCTACTGTGCTTCAGACTGGGGCTATTTTTCTCTCTATAATCATTGAAGCCCTACCCTTCGTTCTGATAGGAAGTATTGTTTCAGGGCTGATTGAGGTTTATATCACACCTGATAAGGTTTATCATTTTCTCCCTCGAAATCGTTGGGGGAGAATCTTTTTTGGAACCTTTATCGGGATGCTTTTCCCTTCTTGTGAATGTGGAATCGTCCCCATTATCAATCGTTTTCTGGAAAAAAAGGTTCCCAGTTACACAGCCGTTCCCTTTCTTGTGACAGCCCCTGTTATCAATCCCATTGTTCTATTTGCGACCTATTCTGCCTTTGGCAACTCATTCCACGTCGCCCTGTTACGAGCTCTGGGTTCCATTGTTGTGGCTGTGATACTTGGGATTTTTCTAGGATTTTTCTGGAAAGAACCGATTCAGAAAGAAAATCGTTTGGCCTGTCATGAGCACAATTTTTCTCATTTGAGTCCTGCAAAAAAAGTTTTTCAGGTCTTTGTGCAAGCCATTGATGAGTTTTTTGATACGGGACGTTATTTGGTATTTGGCTGTCTCTTCGCCTCTGTTATACAGGTCTATGTTCCGACCCGGATTCTGACCTCTATCAGTGCGACTCCTCTTTTTGCCATCCTACTCTTGATGCTTTTGGCCTTTCTTCTCTCTCTCTGCAGTGAGGCGGATGCCTTTATCGGTGCTTCTCTTCTCTCAAGTTTCGGCTTGGCACCAGTTCTGGCCTTTCTCGTCATTGGTCCAATGCTGGATATCAAAAATATTCTCATGATGAAAAATTACTTGAAAGCACGATTTATCAGTCACTTCATAACGATTGTGACTCTTGTCGTCTTAGTGTATTCTCTCTTGATTGGAGTCATCCTATGATTCGATTTTTAGTTTTAGCTGGCTATTTTGAACTGACCATTTATCTCCATTTGTCGGGCAAATTAAACCAGTACATCAACATGCACTATTCCTATCTGGCCTATATTTCCATGGTACTTTCCTTTATTTTGGCTATTGTTCAACTGTATATCTGGATGAAGCAAGTCAAAACCCATAGTCATCTGAACAGCCGATTGGCGAAGGTGACGAGTATTGCTCTTCTGGCTATTCCTATTGTCGTCGGTTTAACTTTTCCAACTGTTAGCTTAGATTCTCAGACCGTTTCTGCCAAAGGCTATCATTTCCCCTTATCGGAAGGAACGGATCAAGCTATTCAGACAAGTGAAGGTACGACAAGCCAATATTTGAAACCAGATACCAGTTCTTATTTTTCAAAATCAGCCTATGAAAAGGAAATGCGAACGGCAGCAGATAAATACTTGGCCCAAGATAGCATTCAGATTACTAATGAAAACTATATGGAAGTCATGGAGGCTATCTACGACTATCCAGATGAATTTGAGGGTAAGACAGTCCAGTTCACAGGCTTTGTCTATAACGATCCCAGTCATGCCAATAGCCAATTTCTATTCCGCTTCGGCATTATCCATTGTATCGCAGATTCTGGTGTCTATGGATTGCTGACCAAGGGAAATACCCGTCAGTATGAGAATAATACCTGGATAACAGCCAAAGGAAAACTGGTCAATCACTATCATAAAGAACTCAAACAAAACCTCCCAACCTTGGAAATCGATAGTTTTACCAAAGTCGATAAACCAGAGAATCCCTATGTGTATCGCGTGTTTTAAAAAAGCAAGATAAAAACGAACAAGTTCTCTTCTGAATGACAGAAAAAGAGCCTGTTCGTTTTTTGTTATATGAGTAATAATGATTTGTAGATTTAAATTTTAAAACATTTTAAGTAATACAAGTAGCTCAATGAGTATAAGAAAACCACTCATTAATTAGACTAGCGATTTCTTTGGGTGCTTCAGTATAAAGCTCATGGCTAACGTTTTCTAGAAAAATAGTATCAAAATAGTCTGGCAATTCTTTTAGGGCGTCCTCTCTCCATGTAGCTTCATTAGGATAGCGAGGACTAATAAACAAGGTATCTCCCACTTCTCTCTTAAAAGCTTGGATTTTTCTTCGTAGACGGAGTATCGCTTCTATATTTTCATAATTTATAGCCAACTCATATCTATTATACTCTGCATTCCAGTGATAGGACTGTCTTACAGCTTCCTCCATATTTTCTGACCAATGCTTTGCTTCAGATTTTTCTTTAGAAATAAGAACATCTAAGTCCGAAACAACTTGAGATTCAACATAGTTTTTTGTTTCCTCTAATTCCACATCTAAAGGTAAAATCTTATCTAAATCTAGATAGCCACCATCCAAAAGAATCAGTTTTGTCACTTCATAAAATTCCGATGCAAGATAACGCGCCAAATCTCCTCCAAGAGAATGACCTATCAGACAGATAGAGTCTCCTTCTACAATCTCATTTTTAAACCATAATTTCAATTCTGTTTCATCTCGAAGATGCTTTTCATATGGATTTAGAAAATAAATCTGCGAATTGAGTTCTTGAAGAAAATCCTTGCTATGATAGACATTGCTTCCCAAACCGCCAATAAAATATTTTTTCATTCTCTACTTAATACTATGCTTATTCATCTTTTGTTCAAAGATATTCGTGATAATCTGACGCAATTCTTCGCGTGCTTTTTCTGGAATCTCACCACTTGTTTGAGCTGCTGCGTAGAGCTCAGGGTGTTCAATAGAAATTCGTTTGATCGTACGTGTTGTTGCATGTTTTCTGACGAAAAATGGGATTTGCTTAATCAAGTCTTGTGGTACTAGCGCAAGAATCTTCTCAGCAGTTTCCTTGTCACTAATCTTAGACGTAGTCAGCCCCTTCTTAATCATTTCCTGTTCTTTTTCTGTAAAATCTTTTAATTCCATTCGATTAGTCCTCCTATTTTCTTTAAGTTAGATTATATACAATTTGTAGCAAGACGACAAATAGTCTGTTTGTAAAATGCTCTCTATACTACAATTTTTCTGTCACTCTTAATTGCTCTTTAATGAAAAATTACAAATCCATTTGGAGAGATCACAAGCTGAATTTCCAATTCTTGGAAATTGCTTGCTAGTGCTACTGCTTCTTTCTCGAAAATACAATCTTCTGTTGATTGGTTAAAGATCGCTTTAAGGACCCGGCCTTCGTATTTCCATTCTAGAGCTACTAGATCTGGTTTGATTTCTTTTAGGCTATACTTACCATGCGAAATGATTGCTGACGCATGTTTGCGAATCTTGATTAGTTTCTTCATAAAGCTCAGCATATCGTGGTCACTTGATACACATTCCCAAGGCATACAACGACGACAATCTGGATCTGGTCCTCCGGTCAAGGCAAGCTCGGTTCCGTAATAGATACAGGGTGTTCCTTTTTGTAAAAAAAGAAAGGCTAGGGCTGCTTTAACAAGTTGAACGTCTTCATTTGCCGTCCACAAGATTCGCTCTGTATCATGCGAATCCAAAAGATTAAACATAACCTCTGAAATCTGTTGCTTGTAATACATAGACTGACCATTGATTTCATCGATGAATCGGTCTGTCTTCTTAAGCCCTCGTAAGAAATACTCCTTGATACTATCAGATAAAGGATAATTCATAACAGCATGGAACTCATCTCCATTTAGCCAAGGCTGAGACGTATGCCAGACTTCTCCTAAAATATAAAGATCAGGATTTTTAGTTAAAACCGCCTTGCGAAAATCCCTCCAAAACTGATGGTCAATCTCATTAGCCACATCCAAACGCCAAGCATCGATATCAAACTCTTCAATCCAATAAGTCGCAACCTTTAAAAGATAGTCCTTGACCTCTGGATTAGCTGTATTTAGCTTAGGCATATAGTCCTCGAAACCAAAAGCATGATAGGGTAAGTCACTCTTATTAGCAAGTTTTTCAGTCGTCACTGGGAATTGTTGAATATGGAACCAATCTTTATAAGCAGATTGCTCACCATTTTTGACAACATCTTGCCATTGAGGAGATTGCGAACCAATATGATTAAATACAGCGTCCAGCATGATTTTCATACCTCGCTGATGAGCTTGCTCGACCAGCTCCCGGAAGGTCTCCTTGTCTCCAAAATGACGGTCAATTTCAAAATAATCCGTCGTATTGTACTTATGATTGCTCGTGGATTCAAATATAGGACAAAGATAAAGTCCAGTAATCCCCAAGTCTTGCAAATAATCCAGATGGTCAATAATCCCCTGTAAATCACCACCAAAGAAATCATCACTTTTAGGTGTGCTTGATGAATCCCAGTCTAATGTTCCTTCTGGGTTTAATCGAGCATTTCCATTGGCAAATCTCTCAGGAAATATCTGATACCATACCGTATTTGAAACCCAATCAGGAACCTTGCAGGCATCAATCTCATGAAGATAAGGCAACTTAAATCCATTCCCAATAGCATGAAGATTTTCTAGAGAATTTTCCACACACCCTTTATCGCCATACAAAATGCTTTGGCCTTCTGTATCCTTGAGTTCAAAGAGATACTGGATACGTGCAAAGTCGACGGACACTTCAACCTGCCAATGGTCAAATAAGGCATCAGAAGTTATCTTGGCCATTTTCTTTGTATCTTGATAAAACTCCTCCATAAAAATAAAAGGATCACCATAATGCAAGTTGATGCTTTCAATATCCCCTTTCTTAGTTCGAATCCGAATATGAAGTTTCTTATCCTTGTAAAGATAGGCATACTCTGACTCAGGTCTATGGTAAATAGCACTTAATTCCATTAATTTGTCTCCTAGAGTTTTAATTCCAATTTTACGCAAACGTTTTCATAATTGTGATTCTAGTATACTACTTTCGTATTTTATTTTCAAGGCTTATCCGTAGATTCTAGTGGTTTGGTTCTATAAATAAAAAAGCAGCCAGTCTTACAACTTGCTACTTTTCAAATGATGATTAAAAAATATCTTTGCAACCACTCTATTTTTTTTAAATCCTTATTGTTATTGTGATCATTTCGATAGGAATCTTGGGAAGAAGCCTTGTAAATACTTAAAAACTGTTCCAAACTTGGAACGCGAAAAGTGATGTTTTCGAGATGAATCAGCTCTATATCCGATTCCGAAACTCCTGCAAAATCAGGTAAAGAATCGATACTTCCGAATTCAACACTCAGTCCATCTTTTTTGAATTCATGCTCATGAATATCTATTAAGTCATAGCCTAAGTGTTTCATCACTTTCATTATCTTGTCCCACTCATAAATTCTGAGATGATCAGGCGCTTCCCAACCTCTAGGATCACCAGGCACATGAATGTCAATGTCAGACGGCCTCCATTCTTCATTTGAACGGTATTCAAACCCCAAAGACCCCATGAGCGTCGGAGTGATTCCGATTTGGTTTAAATGAGAACAAATTATTCGAAATTCATCAAATAGAGAATTCATTCCTCCTCCAATCGTTGATATAGAACTTAATTTCGTTGTGAATAATAAACTAATTTTTACCTTCTACTCTTTCGGTTTTGAAAATACTTCTACTCGCTGAGCTAGGACTTTGATTTCTACAGGTAGGTTATCTGACTTATCACCGTCAACATCTGACTCCAATTCACTATCTGAAGAGATCTTAATATTACGCGCTCTGATATACTCAATATTATCATTGCCAACAACATCTCCTTTTAGTAAATCAGGAATGACAGATAATTTAGAGAATATAGAAGCATCTTTTAGAATCAAAATATTGGCATAACCGTCTTTGTTTTCTTCAAAGATTTTCTTATCAGCGAAGTAATTTGTCAAGAGAACCAAAACATGGCTAGCTTCACCAACATAATTTCCATTCTCTGTCTCCACCTTAATGTTAAAGACCTGATCTGTCATAACAGACTTCATGGTATTTACAGCATAGGCAAGAATACCAAATTTTGTCTTATCTTCAATTTCAACATTGTGAATCGCCTCAGGCAGAGAACCGATACTAAAGATATAACCAAAATAGTTATCATTTGCTTTACCGATATCAATCTTATTGGTTAAGTTAAAATCAAGTTCATCAATAGCGCCATCGATGTCTTGATTGATTTCCAAAAGTTTTGTAATGAGGTTACCCGTACCGCCTGGGATAATTCCTAACTTAGGAATGTAGTCTCTCTCAGCAATACCCGAAATGACTTCGTTGACAGTCCCATCTCCACCAAACACAACCACTGCATCGTACTCCTCACGAGACGCTTCCTCAGCAAAGTGTGTTGCATCAAGCGCTTTTTCAGTAATTTTGGTTTCTACGTGCTCAAAGTATTCTTTTACTTTATTTTCCAGCTTTTCTTTATAATCCAAAGCCTTCTCCCCACCAGAGGTAGGGTTGATAATTACCATTGCCTTTTTCATTAATTTCTCCTTAATTTTAAATAGAAATGTTTACATTTCGTCGTATGCAAGTAAATGTACTACCATTATACAATGAAAATACGGAAAAGAGAAATATGACGTACTGGAGATTGAAACGCTTTTATTTTATATCAACCTCATTATCCCATCGCCTGAGTACATCATTTATGGGTTCATCCAAATAAGAGTAGGCCTTTTCCTTTATCCAATCAGGAATACCATAAGCTGCCTCGGCTATGCTACCAGTAATTGCAGCGAGAGTATCACTATCGCCACCAAGGGAAATGGCATTCCTTATCGCATATTCGAAGTTTCTACTTTCAAGAAAGGCAATAATGGCTTGAGGGACAGTTTCTTGACACGTTTCGTTAAAACGATAGTTAGGGCGGATTTCATCTAAAGTTTGAGATAGATTGTAGCCGTATGTCTTCTCTATATAATCCTTAATCCGTCTTTTACACTCCGTAGTATTGTCGTCAATTGGTTGCTCATATTCGCTACAATAACCACCAAAGTAAAAACGACAAAGAAAGATAGCATCAGCTGTAGCCATAGCACCTTTAATACCTTCTGGATGATTATGGGTTACCTCTGCAGAAAGACTCGCAAGTTCTCTAGATGATGACCACATTCCGGTTCTCTCATAAAAACCACAGTCCATGACCCAAGCACATGGAGAAACACGCATAGCTGATCCATTCCCAAAGCTATTATAAGGCTCACGGTTATCGCTGTTTAGCCATGCATTGAACCGAGCACCGTAATCAGCATTCGGATACAGTCTGCCATATTTCTTCATCGCGTCAATGAAGTCGTCTTTTTGTCCCCCATTCATAATTGCTTCTGCAACAGCACAGGTCATAACCGTATCATCTGTAAAAAAGCAGTCCTTCCGAAATAAAGGAAAGTCCTTCGTTTTGATATTGTTCCATTCGTAAACAGAACCTACAATGTCTCCAATAATTGCTCCGAGCATGAGATTCCTCCTTCTAAGTTTTTATAATCTACTCTCAACTTCTCTAGTATTCTTTTTTCTCCATAATTAAAATAGATATTTTTATAGCAATTCCTATGATAACAATACTGACAAAAACCATTCCAATAAAAATCATTAAACTCGAATTCTTTAAGAAAAACTCCACAACATTAGTCAGTAAATCTGATTTTGCTTTAAAAAAACTAGATAGAGCAAATACTGTAAAGTATGTTATAACCATGATCAGCCTACCTTTTTCAGCCCCGTACTTAAGGATAAACGGAAGTTGAATAGCTGATATCAAAATACATACAACTAATGTAATTGTTGAGATAAATATGATGCTGTCTATTAACATCTCTTTTTTTATTACCAATTGAACAAATAAACAAACTGAACCTACTAATCCAAAAACAAACGCAAAAAACAATTTACTTAGTACAAAGCTACTCTTTTTAATAGGCATGGAAAAGGCAAATTGTTCAAACTTCGATCTCGTATCATAGCCAAAAGCGATAGCAGTTAAAATTAACGGTATCATAGTACAAATAAGCGGTATCATAAAAATTTCATTTTCATATACCCCATAAACAATGAGTGCAATACAGAGAGTAATCGTTAATAGTAGTGTTTTCTTTAAAGTAGCTATATCTTTTAATATCAATGCAGTCATTATCTTTTATCTCCTTTCAAAAAATATATCATAATATCTTCGATAGAAGGTTTTTGTAATCTGATTCCATCTGGAATAAAATTTCTTTTAACAAGCATCTCTTGTCCAAATGCGTGTATCCTTCTCCCAATTATAGCTTCCTCATCAAGATTTTTAACTTCTTCATTAGATAAAGTACAGATAGCATAGTTTTCTTTGAGTTCATCCTTTGATTCAACAAAAAGTACTTTACCATCATTGATAAAAGCAATATAATCCGCCACTTTCTCTAAATCTGATAGGATATGTGACGATATTAAAATTGTATGATTTTCATCTTGAATAAAGTCAAGAAGAAAATCTAAAATTTCGTCCCGTACAATCGGATCCAATCCACTTGTAGCTTCATCCAAAATGAGAATTTCTGCTTTATGAGATAAAGCTACTGCCATCGATAATTTCATTCTCATTCCACGAGAATAACTTTGAATAGCCTGTTTTTCAGATAATTTAAATTTCTTTTTTAATTGATAAAAAAATTCTCTGTCCCATTTTGAATATACCCTTGAACAAAATTTTTCCAAATCAACGAGTGTCATTTCTTCCGGCACTAATAAATCATCAAACACTACTCCAATTTTATCTTTCAATTCAAGACTATTAGGATTATCATAACCTAAAATTTTAATTTCTCCTGAGTCTTTCTTAAGTAATCCTAACAATAATTTTATGGTTGTACTTTTACCAGCCCCGTTTTGGCCAATGTAACCGACAATAGAGCCTTTAGGAATAGAAAAATCTATCGGTCCTAATGTAAAGTCATCAAATTTTTTAACCAAGTTTTTGATTTCAATAGCAAAATCACTCATATTTTCCCTCCATATAACTACTAAACATCTCTACCAACTCATCATTGGTAACACCTGCAATCGCTGAAAGCTCAAGAATATCTTGCATTTTTGATTCGATTCGTTTCAAATATTCTTCTCGAATAAGCTCTTTATTTTGAGCTGCAACAAAATTACCTTTACCTTGAACTGAATTAATGAAACCATCAAGTTCTAGTTCATCAAAAGCTCTTTTAGCAGTTATCATACTCACTCGAAGTTCTTTAGCTAAAAATCTGATTGATGGTAATTGCTCGCCAACCTTTAATTCTCCCAAAATAATCTGAGCCTTTATTTGATTTTTAATCTGTAAATAAATCGGATTATCACTTGAATTATCAATCTGTATATTCACCCTCCATATCCTCCTAACCATCCAACTGTTATCTCTGTTTTATCTGTTTATATTATATCATAACAGCTATATAAGTTCAATATTTAACAATCTGTATGAGACACATTATTGTTTAAATTGATTCCTGTTCACTTTAAATTTTTTATATAACAAAAAGCCTTACAATCAAGGCTTTTCTTAATCACTTTCGTTCACAGTTTTATACGTTTTTACCATCAACAGCATAAGTCATAATCGTATCGTCAGTGAAAAAACAGTCCTTCCGTAATAAAGGAAAGTCTTTTATTTTGATATTGTTGCATTCGTAAACAGAACCAACAATGTCTCCAATAATTGCTCCGAGCATCAGATTCCTCCTTGTGACATATCAGATTCATTATACATTCCCAATGGATTGCTCTTTAAAAATGGCTCAACTAAATCAATCCACTCCTGATGTAGGTAAGATGATAAATAACCGTGATTATAACCCTTTGCTTCATACAAAATTGTATTTGAATGTAGCTGATGAAATAATTTCGCTGATTCTTTCACACAGTTCAATTCTTTTTCACCATAGATATACAGAACCTGAGCCTTGCTATCAGAAATCATATCTTTCAGCTTGTAATGCCCCATATAGGTTTTGTAAATGGTCACCAATGTTTTAACAGGCGTCCTTGGCAGATCCTCCAAATAATAAGCTTTTATTTCCTCTGGATAAGCCAGTTAAGGATAGAGTTTGTTCATCATGCTTAACTGAAGTTTGCAAGAGAATTTATTGAACATCAATTTACCAAATAGAGACACTAGAAAGATGCTGATTTTAGCTAACCTTGGTTGAGGAATACAGAGGCTTCCGTCTATGATGGCCTTCTCAGCAATTTCACTATCTAAAGATAAAAGCTCCATGGCAATTTGACCACCAAGTGAAACACCACCGATTGCAAACAATTTCCCACCACAGTTTGCTTTGATATAGTCTAGAATCTCCAAAGCAGAATCTTCAGTAGAAACATAATCAAGTTGATATTCCTCTCCGTGGCCATTCAAAGTGGGTAGAATAATACGGTATTCTTCTGACAGGATTCGTGCTTGACGAAGATAATTCCACCAAGAACTGCCACCACCATGTATCAGTAAAATAGGAGGCAAATTCTTATTACCAAATTCATGGAATTTCATGTTTAAACTCCTTACTGTAGGACTTTCACTAGCTAATTTTCCTTGTTCAATCAGCTCTTAAAAGCAGTACCACACACTCGACATAAAACGAGTGAACACTATGTATGCCAAGTGAACATGTATGTGGGAACATGTCTATAAACCTTTTGACGATAGCATAAGGTTATCGTTAAAAGGTATTACCCCGACAAACTGTGATTTACTCATTTCATTAAATCAGCTATTTCTTTCTTCCCATACGCCTTTACATTCTGAATTACATTCTGTTTCCTCTTGATTGATTCAAACAATGATATATCTAGTACATTTGCGAATTCTTCAAACTGAACCTGCCCGATTCTTCTTATTTCTTTAAGTTTCTCAGCATCTCTTACCTTTCTCTCTGCCTCACTTTTGGGGTATCCTTGTCCAAATGGCTTCGAGAAAAGAGCTTCTATTGTTCTTTCAAGATTTTCAGTACCTGACCATGTATAATTTTCACCTAATGGTAATGATATCGCATTTCCATTATTAATCTGAGCAAATAAATAGGCATCATTCGGTGTAGGTGCATATCCGCAAATGACATCAGGCATACTATTACAAGCAAGCATCATTCCTTGTCCGGAAGAACAGCCCGTAACAACGAAATCAACTGTCCTACTTGCCAACAAGATACCTATAAGAATAGAAATTTCTATATACGAGTATTTTTCATTTTCTTCCATCGTACAGCCAAAATTTATAACCTCAGATTTCTTTGGAGCATACTTTAATACAGCATCATAGATTATTTGATTTTTGGTCGCTTGCGAACTTGCTTGAATAACTCCGATTCTCATTCTTCCCCCCTTCAACTTCTAATTTAATTATTTCTTTTTCTTTGGTTTGGGTGCCGGTAATTCATTATATATTGAATTGAACAAGCCTTTATTTTCTACACTTCATTTATTCACTGGTTGCAACTTTTGACATCAAAACTACCGCCTCCACATGTCTTGACGGTTACTACCTATACTGTGAAACGAAATCAAAGCTGCTGAATATCCGTATTAAACTATTAAACGTAACTAATGCGAGTATTTACGGCTTCGTTAATATACAGTATTGTTACATCTATGCCAAGTTTCCGATAGTTAGTTCTTCTTTCTTTATTTAAATCTTTACAAATCCAACTAGCGAGAAGGGTTGTTTATCTCAAAACTCATTGAACCTTTGGTTCCTCGATTAGTATAATAATTTCCTTCTAGTTGATTTGGATTATCAATATCAAGAATTACCGTCCCATAATGTATAGGACTTTGCAATTCAGCCCTTGGGCTATTTAAATATGTATAAATTAATTTTTGTGTTCCATTATCATTGATAATTGATGCTGTAATGCTATGGCTCGAACTTTCACCCGTTTTAAACTTAACTTTAATAGTCGTAAATGACTGTTCAATAGTAAGTTCACAATTTCTTTCATTCTGATCATAGTCCGTCTTGAAACTACCTACATAATTCGCAAATAAAATTGGAACATTATGAATCTTAGATAGTAATGGCCACCGCCATGCTGTTTTTTCAAAAATAGCCATAATAATTGCTGTAACTGATATAGCTTCACCAATATACCCAACGGCTGAATATACCAATGCCAAAATATCAGATTTAAGATTCACTGCAATCTCTTGGCCACTTATTAACAATCTTAATAACAAGCAAATTGCAAAAACCCATATTGTAATATTCAAAAATTTTTTCTGCTGTTCATTCATAAGTTTTATTTATAATCCAAAAATTCAATCATTCTAACTAAAAAAGTTTTTGTATCCTGTAAATTCCATTTCTGCTCTGAACGAAAAAGGTAATACATT
Source organism: Streptococcus sp. CL6.22 (assembly GCF_049738055.1). Classification (GTDB taxonomy): domain Bacteria; phylum Bacillota; class Bacilli; order Lactobacillales; family Streptococcaceae; genus Streptococcus; species Streptococcus mitis_DJ. The sequence goes on from NZ_JBKOTV010000004.1 coordinate 102,269, forward strand.
CCACTTACTTCAACCCAATTTAAATTCACTTGAGACACTATGTAATATAACGCTTGCTGTAACAACCCTGTGTAGCTATTACTATTGAAAAACATCTGTTCAGGTATATTCCAGACCAAACATTCTATCAAATATGAAGAAATGCGTTCGTTTGTCAATCCTAGCTCCTGCATCTCGTTCTTAATATGCTTCATAATCCTAACTAAATATTTATATTTATAGTGAGTAGATTTATTCTTAGAGATACCATTTTGTATATGAACTTTAGGATAATTAATTACTTCATAATTTCCGTTTGAGGTAAAAAATTTGATGCCTTCAACAAATTTTTCAGATGACCTGCTACCAATATATCTATAATTTCGATATTGAAAACATGGGACTACATCTGCATTTACGTGATATGAGTTAGAATTAATATTGATACACTTATTGCCAATAGAAACTGATTCTGCACCAAATTTTGAAATTAACGCTTTAATCACTTCGTTTTTAAATACATTAGCATTGGTGCTGCTACTAGAGTAATTATAGTCTAGGTCCGATAACCCATCTACATACTCACAATAAAATAAAGATTTCACCATGATACAGATATCAATGTCGCTATTTTTCTTTACATTCGTATTATTTGCATAAGAACCTTGGGCAAAAATTTCATATTCATACTTTGAAGAGAGCCCACTCCTTTCTATTGCATCTTTAATCATTCCAATAGTATTTTCAACCCGTGTTTCTTCAGTGGCAGATAACGGCTTAATCCATGATTGTAATGCTTCTTCAGAATATCTCATTATAAAACAACTCCATTTTAGTTTTTTGGTTAATTCATAAAAAGTAACCGATATTAAAAAAATCCTACATATAATTATACCACTAAACAAGAAAAAAGGCTGCAAACATAGTGAACTATACTATGCCTACAGCCTTATAAATCAACTTCTGTTCCTTCCAAAAATCTAACGGTTATCTGTCCATCCTCCGAAATCAAAATACTATCTAGTACCTGACACATCTCAAAGGAATCATATTCCCAACACTCCTTATTTATCAATTCAGCCAGTAACACACTGTAATGCTTTTCTAATAACTGGTTTTCTTCCAAGATCTTATTCCACTTTCCATGCAACAAATCCATATTCTCACTCAGTAGTTTAACTGCCATCATTACAGCTTTCTCTAGTGTTCCCTCATCGATATGGTTATTCTGACAACCAATCTGTCCCTTTACCTTATAACGGTTGTTACACTGCCAAACTTTACGTTTGCCACGACTGGTCGTCCAGTTCTTACGTCCAAAAGCTGAACCGCATTCTGCACAGAACACCTTGGTAGTAAAAGGGTTGTCCTCATTTTGCATGATGTAGAAGAAATTGAAAAAGAAAATAGACTTCAGACAGCTATTGATGTTGTCAGAGAACAGTTTGGCTTTTTAGCCATACAAAAAGGAACCGTCCTAACTGAAGGTTCCTAAAATATTGAACGCAGTAAACTTATTGGCGGTCATTCCGCTGGTGTATTGGAGGGATTAAAATGATTGACCGTTCATCCTTACCATTTCAGTCAGCAAGAGAGTACCAGGATACAAAGATGCAAAAATGGATGGGCTTTTTCCTATCTGAGCATACATCAGCACTCTCTGATGATACAAACAAAGTAACGTACATGTCTGACTTATCACTAGAGAAGAAATTATTACTCCTCAGTCAAGTATACGCCGGGCAGCTACGCACACGCATTCAAGTGATTGAAAAAAACAAGCGTGTTTCCTACACTGGAACAATACCAAGTCTGACCAAAGATTTCATTTTGATAAAAACTACAACAGGTCACATCAATTTGAAATTAAAAGACATTATTAGTATTGAACTTGTCGAGGAGGTGCTCTATGAATCAGCTTGAGTTTCAGCGTAATCACCTACAAATGGACTATTATAGCGAGAGCTACCAAGATTTTGAACGTGACTTCTACCGCTACTCTAACATGAATATTCCATTGACCTTCCTAACTGATGATATCCTAAAAACAATGGCGACTTCACGTAAGAATTACTTTGTCCTCAATAAGGAAAAGTCCAGAGATAACCGCGATCACTTCTTCATATTTGAAGTAAGTACCGTAGATGAGAATCCGCTAATCTATCATTATACATATAAGAAAACTACAATATATTTAGCAGAAAAATAGGAGCAGTTCAATTGACTGTTCCTATTTTTAATATTCATAAAATCTAAAGTCTTTATACTCTTTAACAATGGAGTCGCCAACCAGAACAGACTATACTGACCAGCGACTACCTTAAATTTAATGTTTCAGATTTATTTTCTTATCTCTAATTTCATAAACTACATCTGCTACATTTTCGAGTAATCGTTTATCGTGGGTGATAAACACGATAGTTCCGGTGTACTCCTTCATTAGTATTTCCAAAGCCTCTAAACTTGGTATGTCAAGGAAGTTACTGGGTTCATCCATTATTAGGATGTTATATCTACCCATGAGCATTTTAGCAAGCAACAATTTTATAATTTCTCCACCGCTTAAAACAGATAAACTTTTTCCAATATCGTTCTGTTTGAACCCCATAGATGCTAGCACTGAACGAATTTCTGATATATTGTAGTCACAATCCTTCTGCATAAACTCCATAACATTCTGATTACTGTTGTACTTGTAACCATTCTGTGCAAAGTAACCTATTTTTGCCTTAGGCGAAATAGAAATTCCTTCTTCATGGTTTAAGATCATTTGGATTAAAGTTGTTTTTCCGATTCCATTACCACCAGTTAACGCCACTTTTGCTCCTAACGGAATTTGAAAAGATGCATTTTCAAACAGAGCCTTATCCCCAAATACTTTATTAATTTCTGCACCGACTATAGGGTATGGATTATGGAGCTCCAATGCTTTACTTTGCCTGAAACGAATTCTGCGAATGCCTTCCGGAGCTTCTACTTTTCCTAAGGCCGCAATCCTGTGCTCTAGGGTTTTAGCAGCATTATACATCTTTTTTTCCTTACTTCCTATTGATTTTTGATGAGCTAAACGCCCTCCGTCTTCAGTACTTTTTTTCTTTGAAGAACCTTTTGCCTTCTGTTCTATTTTACGAGCCTGTTTTCGCTTTTCCTCCGCAGCCCTTTCCAATCGGGCACGTTCCGCAATAAATTGTTCGTATTCTGCAGCTTGGCTCTTACGTTCTTCCTCTTTCTGACGAAGATAATCAGAATAGTTTCCCCAATACTCAGTGATTTTGCCATCTTTCAGTTCCCATATTTTATCTACTATTTCATCAAGAAAATAGCGGTCATGGCTAATAACTAACAGTGCACCTGTAAAATATTTTAGCTGTCCTATTAGAAAATCAATTCCTTCACGGTCTAAATGGCTCGTAGGTTCATCCGCTAAAATACCATGAACCTGTGCCGATAAGGCCTGTGCTATTTTAAGCCTTGTTTCTTCACCACCGCTCATAGTCTGTATATTTAATTGCTCAACACCTAGCTTGCCTACAAGTGCAAAATCTTTTTCCTCCTGCAGAGTTACTTCGTCCAACTGGGGAATATAGGCAAGTTCACCCAGACGATTCATTTTACATCCTGGGGGAGTTAATTCTCCTAAAAGTACCCTGAGTAAAGTGCTTTTTCCAGCACCATTTGCTCCTACTAAACCAATACGGTCATAATCATATACTTCTAATTCATTTATATCTAAAACATCGCGTCCTTTGAATTCCACACGAATGTCTTTTGCTTTTAATATTAATTCCATAACATTTCCTCCTGTCTATAATCGCATGCTTTCATTTGCTTGTATGCAGGGAAAACCCTGCGATTTTAGCAGGAAGAGTTACATGAAAATAAGATACATAAATATTCCTCCAATATTGTTTATTTTAAATCTAATTTTCTAACCTCAGTTATCATTTGGCAAACTATAGCAATGCCAATAATTAAAATACCTGATAGTAAAAACCAATGATTTACACCGATTTTATCAGCAAAGAATCCAGAAAGAATTAACCCAATTGGCATAGCAAGTGACATGATACTTCCGATCAAAGAAAATACACGTCCTAAATATTCAGGCTTAATTTTCTCCTGAAAAAGAGCTGTTTGCACACCGCTATAAAATGGCACCGAAAGCCCCATTATTGCACAGCAAACTACGAATATTACAAATCCATTTGGAGGAAGTATTCCCGAAACGGCTAAACTGGTCCCCATTATAAAAAATGAACTTGTTATTAGTAATACATGCTTTTCGAAGCCCCCTAATCTTCCTAATAATAAGCCTCCTGCTAGCATCCCAAATGCAAAGGAAATTTCCGTAATAGAAATATGCACAGGCGTTCCATTAAAGTGTTCCATGCTTATTAAAGGAAATAGTGCATTGATTGGCATATAAACAAAAGTATATAGTGTTCCTAAGAGTAATAAGGCAAACAATCCTTTGTTTTGTCTCAGAACCACAACTCCTTCTTTCATCTCCCTTATGAAATTTGGTTCTAAACTTTGCACTTGATTACCCAGCTTAGGTATACGTACAATTGCTACCGTAATAGATGCAATCACAGCACCCAATACGTCGATGGCAATAATAGCATTTAAATCCCAAACGGAGTATAAGAGTGCTGCAACTGCCGGACTAACAATATAGCTTATAGACTGCAAAGACTGACTATAGCCTGCGCATTTCGTTAGCTGTTCTTCTGGTACTAAAAGTGGTGTAACCGCATTGAGTGCTGGGGTATGAAAAGCTGTTCCAATGCTACGGATAAACAATACTATCATAATCATCCAGACAGGTAGCTCCATACAGAATGCAACAATAGCAAGCACTGCACCAGCTGCTGCGATAATTAAATCGGCACCAATCATTATCTTCTTCCTATCATGACGATCCACTAGCACACCAATGGCAGGTCCCAAAATCGCATAGGGTAAAAAACCTACTAATGAAGCCATAGACAAGACCATCGCAGATCCTGTTTTTTCTGTAAGGTAAAAAATAATCGCCATTTGCAGGATGGCACTAGTGATTAATGATACTGCTTGCCCTGCCCATATTGCATAAAATTTTCGTTTCCAATTGTTGTATTTTTCCATTTATATTATCTCCTGCATATTATTTTGCTTGAATTTCTATTTTGAATAGCATTCTAGGCAATAAAAAATGCAGGCCAAACCCCACAATGTGGCTTTTGGTCTGCATACATACAATTTGGAAACATTCATATTAAAGACATAGTTAAATAAAGGTATAGTTAAATAACCAATATCCTCACCGTAACTAATGAATGCTCAATATCGTATAAATAAGCACAACAAAAAAGCCTATCATCGGGTATAGATTCTGCTTTTTTTATTGCCAGCTTATCTTAAACGCATTGAGGCTGTCATAGTTTCGGTTCCTCCTACATCTTTGTTTATATCAATTTATAGTATAACACAACAAGATGATATGTTCAATATAAAAGTTATGGAATGAGACTCATACTTCCAATTCGATGCCAGATTTAAAGGATATGACGAAGTTTTCTTCATAGACTGTAACGCTCTGGATTATCTTCCTTAGTAGCAAGCGATTAGCTTTCACAAAATCTTCTGTTTGTAGTTTTAAAAATTCATCAGGATTTTCTAACTCAACCTCAAAATATTTCATTTTACATTCCCTCATTTCATTTATTGATAAATTGAGTTTGCAAAAAAGAGTGGACAATTTTTGTCTACTCTTAACCTTTAAAATAGTTTTTTTTAATCGATTTGAAGTTGCCTAAATTATTACTTATTCGGTAAAATGAAGTATTGCTTTCAACAGATTTCCTTCAACTACACTTCACTTGATTCAAACAAGGTGGGTACATTTCTATTCCCACAAACTCCTTGTCAATGGAAACAAACACGTACCCACAGGGTAAATGGAAATAGAAACTGATAATTTCTAGCTATCACTTCTACTCATTCCAAAAATTTTCTCACTCTGATACTTACCCACCATAAAGCAAAAAGCCTTGCAATCAAGGCTTTCATTATCCCTTTCGTTCAAAGGTTTCTAAGCTTTTACGAGCAGAGCGACACACTCAGCGGTTCGCTATCTCCGTTCTGTCTGCGTGCTAGCACTTGTCAATCACGGACAGCTATCGCATGGGCGGAAGTAAATGCTAATCTTCGTCGTTTTACTCCTTGACTAGCAAACTTACCGCCTCAACATGATGCGTTTGCGGAAATAAGTCAACCGGCTGGACTTTCTTCAACTCATATCCCAATTCTTGGTAGAGTTTGATATCACGCGCCATGGTCGCAACATTACAGGAGATATAGGCGATGCGGTCTGCTCCTGTTTGACTACTTGCCTTGATAAAGCTTTCGGTTAAGCCCTTGCGTGGAGGATCAACCAAGATAACGGTTGGCTGAATTCCATCTTTAAGCCAATTCTTCATAGCATTTTCGGCTGTATCACAGACATAGTGGGCGTTTGAAATATGGTTCAGTTGGGCATTCTTCTTGCTATTCTCAACCGCTTCTGGAATCACTTCGACACCATAGACTTTCTTGACATGTTTCGCAACAGAAAGACCAATCGTCCCGATACCAGAATAGGCATCAATGACCACATCATCTGATTTTAATGCTGCAAAGTCAATGGCTGTTTGATAAAGTTTTTCAGCCATTTCAGTATTGACTTGGTAAAAGGCAGGACCAGCGATTTGGTAGTTAGTTCCCAACATTTGGTCGGTAATATAGTCTTGACCATAAAGCGTACGCCATTCCTTGCCAAAAATCGCATTGGTGTTTTGGTCGTTGACATTTTGCATAACAGACGTGATGTCTGGGAACTGCTTGATTAATTGTTCAATTAATTGGTCAACACGAAAAACTTTGGGACGAGTTGTAACCAAAATAACCATGATTTGTCCTGAATAGTGCCCACGACGCACCACAAGGTTTCGAATCAAGCCAGCTTGTTCCTTTTCATCATAAGGTTTCAAATCATAACGACGGAGCAAGTCTCGTAGGGCTACTACTACCTCATCAATCACAGGATCCTGGATAAAGAAATCTTCCAAAGGCATGAGATCGTGGGAATTCTTACGGAAAAATCCTGTTTCCAAGACACCATTCACTCGACGAACAGGCACCTGTGCCTTGTTGCGGTACTTGACTGGATTTTCCATGCCTAAAGTTTCAGCAACCTCTATATCATCAATTCCAGCAATCTTATATAGACTATCCTTAACTTGCTTGGTTTTAAATTTGAGCTGTTCTGGATAGGCAAGATGACCTAAATCCGCGATTCCTGAACGCAGGTAAGCCAAATCTAAATCTTGATTACGGTGTGGTGATTGAACAAGGTATTCTTCAACTTTACCAAAACCAATCTTTTTATTGACCTTGAGGACACGCATGAGGATTTTTTCACTCGGTAAAGCATTCTCGACAAAGAATACCAAACCATCCACCTTGGCCACTCCTGCACCTTCATGGGTCAAGTCAACAATTTCAACTTCTACAATATCATTTTTCTTTAACATTTTCTTCTCTTTCTATTGACCGACAAAAAAGACGGCAACGTTACGGTTACCATCTATTATACCATGAAATTTCTTAAGAACCAAAACTCTTGAAGAAGTTGACAATGGCTTGCCAGAGGGAGCTTAGGAAATTGCCGCCGTCCTCTAGCGCCTTATCAGCATCAAAGTTAAGGTTGATATTTTTAAAACTGTCGCCAGCTTGTGAAACAATACTTTGTTTCAGGTCATTCAGGGTTTTAGTGAAGTCTGCATTGCTGAGGATATCACTCTTTGAAAGATTCAAAGCAAAATTGATGATGATATTGATCTGGTTTCCTGTTATAACCTGATCAAGTTTGTAATTTTTCAAGGTATCTTCAACAATCTTGCGGACATCTTCTTCTGTCAGATTTCCCTTGCTTTCTTTAGCTTTGGCGAGTCCTGACTTGATATCGGCTAGGGCAACGTTTAATTTATTAGCATCATAGCCTGACTTATCCTTGTTTTCAGCATTGATATCGGACAGAGCCTTCAGCTCTTCTTGAGCCAAGTCTTTATTAGCTTGTGGTACCTTGGCTCCATTAGCCTCTAGCGAATAGTAAATCCCTGCTAAGGCACTCTCACCTGTAACTGGAATGGGTGCTGCTACAGTGATTTTGGCGTGTTCCACACCCAAAGTTACGGCTGCATTTCGGTACATATCCTGAGTCACCTTAGTGATGTTTTCTGGTGTTTCAATCTTGACCTCAAGTGGCGACTTGTCACCTAGTTTTTGAATCTTGGCTGATGAATACAACTGTAAACTAGAGTCATTGGCAACATTCATAAGCTTAGAATAGACATCAGGTGTCATGGTTTTGAGTTCTTTGGTGTCTGTTGAGGCATTGTAGCCTAGTTTTTTAAGGGTTTGATTTTTTTGGTCTTCAGACAATGATGAACCTAGGACATATTCAGGTTGGACATAGGTTTCATCGATAACTTTTTGAACATCTGTTGCTGCATGGACGCTATTCATAGCTGTTACTGCCCACAAGACCGCAGCACTAGTCAGAAAGAGTTTCTTTCTCATAGGGAATTTCCTCCTTTACCTTTCTAGAGTAATATATCTATCTTAAAGAAAACTTATAACAAAAACACCTGGGCTAGCCAGATGTCGAAAAGAGAGTGAAACATTTGATGATGTAAAGGTTGAGTTGCACCTGTCTAGAATAGTAATAGTTTCCTCCATTTACATAGAGTTCGGCTCCATGAAAAATGGAAATGGGATGAATATAACTATAAGTCTTTCCAGTCGTATTACCCAGCAAGGGAGCAACAGTCTCACGAGAGTACTGTTTGGCCAGAGCCAAGGTATTTTCCTTGCCATTTTGGGCGATAAAATCGATATAGGCAGGTCCAAAATTATAGGCTTGAACAGCCGTCCAGACATCTACCCCCTTCTTCTGGGCCAGATAGAGATTATCTGTCAGAGTTTGAATGCCTTGCCGAATGCTAGAGGCATTATCATTGATGGTGTTGGTGGAACCACTTGCAGACTCACTAGACTGCATAACATCGCCTTCTTTTCCTTTTGTTTCGGTATAAATCATAGCGAGCACAAGCTCTTCGTTTGCTGGGGTGTCTTTTTCACTCAAGATTTCTCGCACCATGGGTTGATAGGTCATGACTTGCTTGACATCCTGGTTAACGCGGTAAGCTTTATAGCCAGCAAAAAGGAAGACTGCTAGTACAAGCACTCTTCGAATTCGTTTAAACATTATTTACTTTGGATATCCTCGATATTTTTGATTAAGATAGAGTAGGTTCCATTGTCGTTTTGGATAAACTCAACAGACTCGGCGTCTTGATAGACGTTATTGGGAACGATGAGCTCAATTCCATTTGACAAGGAGAGTTTTTGGTTTTCAAATTTCTTTAATTGGCGGCTGGCATCAATTTCATCAAATTGAACAGGCTCTGGTACAGATTCCTTGACTTGATCAATAAAGCTCAAACGAGCCGTCAGATTATTGTCAAAAAGGTCGTTGGCCAATTTTTCAGGTGACAATTCATTGCTTTCTTCCAGATTGTTAAAAATAGCTGATTTGACCTTGGATTGAAATTGAAAGTCATCTGTGTTAAAAGATTCAGCAATTCTCTGGGCCGTTTTTTCCAGTTCTTTGATAGATTTCTTAGGAGAAATCTTTGGAGCGACAGCAAGAAGATTATCTGAAAAATAGTTCAAAAAAGTCCCATTGTACTTAATTCGTTTTTCAATCAGATGGTACTTGCGACTCTGAAGATTAACCACCAAGGCCTCGTCAGCACCCGTTCCAAATCCAGGCAAGTTATTCTGAGTTAGCTTGATTGGATTATCAACTTCTCCTCCGAGGTGGATCAAGGTCTCCCGCAGGGCAATTCGTAAGAAAGCGAAATGTTCTACACCTTCTTTAGAAAATTGCACAAAAATCAAGTCATTGGTCTTGAGATTTTCTGAAATGCTGAACTCCTCTTTCCAGAGATTAGCCAGCGTCACTGATGTCTCCAACAAATCGTCTGTAATGTGATTGAAGAAGGGATTTTCTTCTTCGAAAATCCCAGTCTTAGCTTCATCTGAATACACACGTTCAATTTTTTTGCGCAGGTATTCTTCGATTTTTGGAGTAATATTGAGAAACTTATCCGCTAGGAACAGCTCGGTGTCATCCGGACTGAACTGATGAATAATAGCTTTCTTAATATAAATGTCCATAAAAGTTTTAGTCCTCGTATAATGGGAAGGCATCTGTTAATTCTTTAACTGCACTTCTCACTTCTTCTAAGACAGCTTCATTTTCTGCATTCTTAAGGGTTTTAATGATAAGTTCAGCCACTTTGCGACTTTCTTCTTCACCAAATCCACGAGCAGTAATGGCTGCTGCTCCGATACGAATACCACTTGTCTTGAATGGTGACAAGCTTTCGTAAGGGATTGAGTTTTTATTTAGGGTAATATTGACTTCATCCAGCAAGTTTTGAGCAACTTTTCCGTTTTCTACAACCTTAGTCACATCCACTAGGAAGAGGTGGTTTTCAGTTCCTCCAGAAATGATACGGAAATCAGGGTCTTGCAAGAAGACATCTGCCATAGTCTTGCTGTTCTTGATAACATTGGCAGCATATTCCTTGAAGTCTGGATCCAAAACTTCTTTGAAGGAAACTGCCTTAGCAGCAACAACATGCTCCAAAGGACCACCCTGAATACCTGGGAAAATAGCTGAATTGATTTTCTTAGCAAGTTCTTCATCATTAGTTAAAATCAAACCACCACGAGGTCCACGAAGGGTTTTGTGGGTCGTTGTTGTGGTGATATGAGCGTATGGTACTGGACTTGGGTGAAGACCAGCAGCAACCAAACCAGCGATATGGGCCATGTCTACCATGAGCTTCGCACCCACAGCATCCGCAATTTCACGGAATTTTGAAAAGTCGATAATTTGAGAATAGGCTGAAGCACCTGCTACAATCAGTTTTGGTTTGACTTCTTGGGCTTGTTTCAAGATAGCATCAAAGTCTAAGAGTTCCGTTTCAGGATCAACACTATAAGAAACAAAGTTGTAGGTTTGACCTGAGAAGCTAACAGGAGCCCCATGAGTCAAGTGACCACCTGCAGCCAAATCCATTCCCATAACCGTATCGCCAGGCTCAATCAAGGCCATGTAAGCAGCACAGTTGGCTTGGCTTCCTGAGTGAGGTTGGACATTGGCGAATTTAGCACCGAAAATTTCTTTTGCACGTTCAATGGCTAGACTTTCTACTACGTCTACTACATCTGTTCCACCATAATAACGGCGTCCTGGGTAGCCTTCGGCGTATTTATTCGTCAAGATAGACCCTTGAGCTGCCATGACAGCCTTGGAAACTACGTTTTCCGAAGCAATCAATTCAATATTGTTTTGTTGGCGTTCCTCTTCTTTGGCAATAGCATTCCAGAGATCAGCATCATATGCTTTAAAATCATCTTTGTCAAAAATCATAGGTCTTCTCCTTTTATTATGTGACTAGTTCATTAGTTTAATTTTCTTATTAGAAAATTAAACTAAAAGATGCGAATAAACCGTTTCTGCATTTTATCACAAATATAACCAACTTTTTCATAAAATGCATGAGCACCCAGACGATGATCGGCAGAGTTTAAGCGGATAAACCCATAACCACGTCTTTTTGATTCTTCCTCCAACCCTTGTAATAAGCTTTTACCAATACCTTGCCCTTGTGCTTGAGGCGAAACCGCTAAGCCTAAGATATTAAAGCCTGCTTTGGAATAGAGGGATTCATAAACTTCAGCATGGACATATCCAAGTAGGACATGACTGACTTCATCCTCATAGCCAAGTAGGAAATGATGTGAATCCTGAGATAATCTAGCTAGTTGACTAGCTGTGTCCTCTAGATTAAAAGAATAGCCCAAAGCCTCTTGGTTAATCTCACATATAGCATTCACATCTGTTTCTTGCAAATCTCTTAGCATCTCATGCCTCCTCAAAAGAAATCTCTGGCAACTGTGCAAGAATGTCTTCTCGCTTAATGGCCCCTTGGCGTAGGATTTTCACCTTGTCTCCAGACAAATCCAAAATTGTCGAATCCTGTCCAGTTAGAAAAGCATCGTCTTCAAGACCCAAAACCTCTTGGTCAAAATCCTCTAGAATCTGATCAAAGGTTACGCCACTTGCCTGACCTGAAATATTGGCAGACGGTCCAATCAAGGGCCCCGTCTCTCTAATTAAATCGAGTGTAATGGGGTGACTGGGCATCCGAAATCCCACCGTTGCAAGACCAGAATTGACCCAATAGGGAACTCTGTCATTGGCTTCTAGGATAATAGTCAAGGAACCCGGTAAAAAGGTCTCTACAAGTTTTTGCAGATAAGATGGCTGATTCTTAGAGAAGTACAAGATATCCTCTAGAGAGGCGATATTGAGATTGAGCGCCTTGTCTCTAGGACGATGTTTGAGCTGGTAAACATGGTCAACTGCTTTTTCATCTAGCGCCTTGGCAAAAAGACCGTAAACCGTCTCTGTAGGTAGAACAATAGCTCCACCATTTTCCAACTCTTGTCTAATCCTGTCCATCATCAACCACGACCATCCTATCTTGACCAAATTGGTCCTTGAGTGTTCTTACTTGCTTTTCAGGAAGATATTTCCTAAAAAGTTCAGGAACACTTTGACCTTGCTTGTATCCAATTTCAAGGTAAATCTTACCACCATCTTTGAGATAGTCTTTTGCATCTTCCGCAATTCTGCGATAAATAGCTAGGCCATCCTCATCTGCAAAGAGAGCTAGATGAGGCTCCGAATGCAAAACATTCAAGCCGACCTCTGACTCATCTTCACGAGAGATATAGGGTGGATTGGAAACAATTATATCATATTTTTCAGAAATTTCTGTAAAACAGTCAGATTTTTTTAAAAATATTTGAAGATTTTGCTTTTTAGCATTTTCGCTAGCTACATCTAAAGCATCTTGGGAAATGTCTACTGCTGTTACTGACCAATCTGGTCTTTTTTTTGCTAAGGCGAGAGCAATAGCTCCACTACCTGTTCCAATGTCCAGAACTGAAAGATTCGTCTCAGAATTTTCAGCCAGGATAAGCTCCACTAACTCCTCTGTTTCTGGACGAGGAATCAAAACTCGCTCATCAACTTTTAACTGCATTCCATAAAAATCTGCCTGTCCGATGATGTACTGTGGCGGTTTATGAGCTGCTAACTGTTGGAAAATTCCTTTAACAAAAACTTCTTCCTCTTTCGTCACTTCCTGCTGGAGGGCAAAGACAAAGTCAGTAAAAGAGAGATTTTTCAGGCTACGATAGACAAAAGAGAGGCTTTCAGCTTCCTCTCCTTGTCTAACCAACTCTTCTTCAAAATCTGAAAATAATTGAGCTAATTTCATTATTTGTTTAATTCTTCTAATTTTTGTGTTTGGTCATAAAGAACCAAGGCATCCACAACTTCATCCAATTTTCCAGATAAGATAGTATCTAGTTTTTGGAGGGTCAAGCCGATACGGTGGTCTGTAACACGGTTTTGTGGGAAATTATAAGTACGAATTCGTTCTGAACGGTCACCAGTACCGATTGTTGACTTACGCTCGGCATCTTGTTCATCTTGTGCAATTTGTGCAAAGTGGTCAGCAACACGCGCACGAATGATTTTCATGGCTTTTTCACGGTTTTTCTGCTGAGTACGTTCTTCCTGCATCTCAACCTTGATATTGGTTGGCAAGTGAACGATACGAACGGCAGTAGCAACCTTATTGACATTCTGTCCACCAGCACCAGAGGCGTGATAGATGTCAACACGAAGGTCTTTTGGATCAATATCGTATTCTACTTCTTCGACTTCAGGCATGACAAGAACTGTTGCTGTCGAAGTATGAACACGACCTTGGCTTTCTGTCACAGGGACACGTTGCACACGGTGAGCACCTGATTCGTACTTAAGCTTAGAATATACAGATTGACCCGAAACCATGGCAACCACTTCTTTAAAACCACCGACACCATTCATAGAGGCTTCCATGACTTCAAAGCGCCATCCTTGGGCTTCCGCATATTTTTGGTACATGGTTAGCAAATCACCAGCGAAAAGTGCTGCTTCATCTCCACCAGCGGCGCCACGGATTTCAAGGATGATATTCTTGTCATCGTTTGGATCCTTTGGAAGGAGCAAGATTTTTAGTTTTTCTTCGTATTCTTCTTTTTCAGCCTTGGCATCTTTGAGTTCTTGCTTAGCCATTTCTTCCAAATCCGCATCTCCGCCCGATTCCTTAATCATCTCTTCGGCATCAACGATGTTTTGAAGGACTTGTTTGTATTCTCGGTATGCCGTTACTGTGTCACGAGTTGAAGCCTCTTCTTTTGAAAGTTCCATGAAACGCTTGGTGTCAGAAACGACATCAGGGTCACTCAGTAATTCTCCTAATTCTTCATAACGGTCTTCTACAGCTTGTAGTTGATCATAGATGTTCATTTTTCTTCATTCTCCTTATTGATTTCAGGGGCAAAATAATGTTTACGGCAAACCGAGATATAGGTTTCATTTCCACCGATTTGAATCTGCTCACCATCATAAACGGGCAGTCCATCCTGCGTACGCAAAACCATAGTCGCCTTTTTCTTACAATACTGGCAAATGGTCTTAATCTCATCAATCTTGTCTGCTAAAAGCAAGAGATATTTGGAACCTTCGAACAATTCATTGCGAAAGTCATTTTTCAAACCAAAAGCCATGACAGGTATGTCTAACTCATCAACAACACGAGCTAGGTCGTAAACATGGTGACGCTTGAGAAACTGGGCCTCATCGACCAACACACAGTAAGGTGTTTCGGGTAAATCACGGATATAGCCGAAGATATCAGTTGTTTCCTCAATCGCAATGGCAGAGCGTTTCATGCCAATACGACTCGACACATAGCCAACACCGTCACGAGTATCAAGAGCTGAGGTCATAATCACAACACCTTTTCCTTGCTCCTCATAGTTATAGGCCACCTTGAGAATCTCAATTGTCTTTCCAGAGTTCATGGTCCCATAACGATAATACAACTGTGCCATGTTTCTTGCTTCACGTCCATTTCTAAATTTTTGCTACATTCTAGTATATCATAATTTTCTTAAGCTTTAAACGGCAAAATGTGGTAAAATAGAAGAAATCAAAACTAGTGGAGGAAGCTATTATGCCATTTGTACGCATCGATTTATTTGAAGGACGCACGCTCGATCAAAAGAAAGCTCTTGCTAAGGAAGTAACAGAAGCGGTTGTCCGCAACACTGGAGCCCCTCAATCTGCTGTCCATGTCATTATCAATGACATGCCAGAAGGAACTTACTTCCCACAAGGGGAAATGCGCAACAAATAAGCTAGCTTAAGCAGAATTGCTTAGGCTTTTTCAATCTCCAAGTAGCATCCATTGAAGAAATAGTTCAAATTTGTTACAATTTGAAAAGAGACTTGGAAAAATTTCCAAGAAAAGAGCTATTTATTAAAGGAAACATTATGATTACACGTGAATTTGATACCATCGCTGCTATCTCTACTCCACTAGGTGAAGGGGCTATTGGTATTGTCCGCCTGAGCGGAACAGAAAGTTTTGCTATTGCGCAAAAGATTTTTAAAGGAAAAGACTTGAGTAAGGTTGCTAGCCATACCCTTAACTACGGTCACATCGTTGATCCTCAGACAGGAAAAGTCATGGACGAAGTCATGGTTGGGGCTATGAAGTCTCCAAAGACCTTCACTCGTGAGGATATTATCGAGATTAATACCCACGGTGGTATTGCGGTGACCAATGAGATTCTCCAGCTAGCTATCCGTGAAGGAGCTCGATTGGCTGAACCTGGTGAATTTACTAAACGTGCCTTTTTAAACGGTCGCGTAGATTTGACACAGGCTGAGGCAGTGATGGACATCATCCGTGCAAAGACAGACAAGGCCATGAACATTGCGGTCAAACAATTAGATGGTTCCCTTTCTGACCTCATTAACAATACCCGTCAAGAAATCCTTAACACACTTGCCCAAGTTGAGGTTAATATCGACTATCCTGAGTATGACGATGTTGAGGAAGCCACTACTGCTGTTGTCCGTGAGAAGACAATGGAGTTTGAACAATTACTAACTAATCTCCTTAGGACAGCCCGTCGCGGCAAAATCCTCCGTGAGGGAATTTCAACAGCTATCATCGGCCGTCCTAACGTTGGAAAATCCAGCCTCCTCAACAACCTCTTACGTGAGGACAAGGCTATCGTTACAGACATTGCTGGTACAACTCGAGATGTCATCGAAGAATACGTCAACATCAACGGTGTTCCTCTCAAATTGATTGACACAGCTGGTATTCGTGAAACGGATGATATCGTTGAACAAATTGGAGTTGAGCGTTCGAAAAAAGCCCTCAAGGAAGCCGACTTGGTTCTACTGGTGCTAAATGCCAGTGAACCACTAACCGCCCAAGACCGCCAACTCCTAGAAATCAGTCAGGAGACTAATCGCATTATTCTTCTTAATAAAACCGACCTGCCAGAAACGATTGAAACTTCAGAACTTCCTGAAGACGTTATTCGTATTTCAGTCCTAAAAAACCAAAATATTGATAAGATTGAAGAACGTATCAACAACCTCTTCTTTGAAAATGCTGGTCTAGTCGAGCAAGATGCTACTTACTTGTCCAACGCCCGTCATATTTCCTTGATTGAGAAGGCTGTTGAAAGTTTGCAAGCTGTTAATGAAGGGCTGGAACTAGGTATGCCAGTTGACTTGCTTCAAGTTGACTTGACCCGTACTTGGGAAATCCTCGGAGAAATCACTGGGGATGCTGCTCCTGATGAACTCATCACCCAACTCTTTAGCCAATTCTGTTTAGGAAAATAAGAAAAATCCATGATCCTTCATTCGGTCATGGATTTTATTGTCTTTATTAGTAATCTGGTCTTAAAACCCCTGTTACAGTTGCCTTAGTCGCTTCGTAGTCGCCATCTACGACAACCTTGATAATTCGTTTGGCATCTTCTTCTGGTGCTGGAACTAGAGGTAGACGAGTTGGTCCAGCTTCAAATCCCATGTAGTTAAGAACCGCCTTAACAGGAGCAGGACTTGGATAAGAGAAGAGGGCATTGACCTTAGGAATGAATTTACGCTGAATAGCTGCGGCTTTTTTCATATCGCTTTCTGCAATTGCAGTGAACATCTCGTGCATCTCATCCCCATTTGTATGAGAGGCAACAGAAATAACCCCATCAGCACCAAGGTTCATGGCATGGAAAGCATCTCCATCCTCACCTGTATAAATCAAGAACTCCTCTGGCTTGTGCTCAATCAAGTAAGCCATATTGGCCAAGCTAGTACATTCTTTGACCCCAATGATATTTGGATGGTCAGCCAAGCGAAGCATGGTTTCTGGAGTTAATTCTACAACTACACGCCCTGGAATGTTATAGATAATAATAGGTAAGTCAGAAGCATCTGCAATGGCCTTAAAATGCTGATACATTCCTTCTTGAGAAGGTTTGTTGTAGTAAGGTACAATAGCAAGCCCAGCAGCAAAACCACCAAATTCCGCGACTTCTTTGACAAACTCAATAGAGTCACGCGTATCATTGGTACCCACACCCGCAATCAAAGGAACACGTCCATTGACAACTTTTTGTACAGCCGCAAAGAGCTCCAACTCTTCATCGTGAGTCAATGTCGGACTCTCAGCAGTGGTACCTGCGAGAAGAATTCCATCCGTATGATGCGTCAACAAATGCTCAATCAAGGCTGGAATGGCATCAAAGTTAATGGAACCATCCTCATGGAAGGGGGTAATAAAGGCTGTGATGATTTTACACTCTTTTAAATCTTGATAAGACATGAGAAACACCTCTCTATTTCAAAGAAGGAGTTCATCTGAACTCCTAAACAATATGACTATTTTAATTCAAATTTCAATTCAGCTGTTGGACGAACCAAGTCACGTTCATGAAGGGTTTCAGCAATCTGAACTGAGTTCCAAGCAGCACCTTTGAGCAGGTTATCAGAAACAACCCACATGTGGATTCCTTTTTCTGCATCCAAGTCTTTACGGATACGACCAACAAAGGTATCACGAGAACCCACTGCATTAATGGCTTGAGGATAAATTTGATGAGCCACATCATCTTCAAGAACAGCACCTGGGAAGGCTGCGATAGCTGCTTTTACTTCTTCAATTGGAGCCACTTCTTTTGTTTCGATGTAAACAGACTCAGAGTGAGCTGACAAGACTGGAATACGCACACATGTTGCAGATACTGCAATGCTATCATCTTCCATGATTTTCTTAGTTTCCTTAGTCATCTTCATCTCTTCGTAAGTGTAATCATTGTCAGTGAAGACATCGATTTGTGGAAGAGCATTGAAGGCGATAGGATAGTGTTTCTTGTCCCCACCTGAAGGCAAGATTTCGGCATGTAAATCACGTGGGGTTACACCATCATTCAAGACTTCACGAAGTTCACGTTGTGTCTCAAGAATTGCTCCCATACCAGCACCTGAAACTGCTTGGTAAGTTGAAACAATGATACGGTCCAAGCCCCATTTTTGGCGAACTGGCTCAAGAGCTACCATCATTTGAATTGTTGAACAGTTAGGGCAGGCAATAATCCCATTGTGGGCATCAAGTGCATGAGCATTGACCTCTGGAACAACCAAAGGAACATCTGGATTTTGACGGAAGTAAGATGTATTATCTACTACTACCGCTCCAGCTTTAACTGCGTATGGTGCATATTTAGCTGATGTAGAACCACCTGCTGAAAAGAGAGCAATATCAACTCCTTCAAAAGCTGTTTCAGTTGTTTCTTCAATCGTAATATCTTGATCTTTAAACTTCAAAGTCTTGCCTGCTGAACGTGCAGAAGCAAGTAAACGAATTTTATCGATTGGAAGTGTTGATTCTTCCAACATTTTTATCATCTGAGCTCCGACAGCACCTGTCGCGCCGACTACAGCAACTGTATATCCCATAAATAACCTCTTTTGGAATTTTCTAAAAATTTCTATAATAGATGTATTATACTACTTTTTCCATGAATTGCAAAGCTTTTTCATCATTTTTTAGAAAATAAAAATCCCCAGTCGCTAGACTAGGGACTAAGAGGCATCTTCATGTGATGAGCAGGTTCACACAACTCATCAAGGTCCGCTCCTGCGTTATGACCTCCTTATGCTCAATAGTAGTCCGAGGACTACCTATCGACTCATCGCGTCTATTATATTACTAGAAATAAGTGGTTTTGTCAATAAAAAATCTTTTCAGGATGACTTTTATTATACAAAAGTCAGAATTTTTTCTCGCGAGCATAAGAAAAAACTCTTGTATTCAAGAGTTTCCCTGAAAATATCATGCTAATTGCCGGGATTGAACCGGCGACCTCATCCTTACCATGGATGCGCTCTGCCAACTGAGCTAAATCAGCTTACTTAAAAGTATACTAAAGTTAGAAAAACTTGTCAAGTTTCCTTAGAAATTTTCTATAAGAAAAAGCCAGGTAAGAGCCACCTAGCTTATCTTCTTCTATTTGCTTAAATCAATTCGACGACCAATTTTACCAATGATAATCGCACCAATAATCAATGAGGCAAATTCACCAATACCTGTTGTAAACCAAGTAAGGAAAAATGGTAATTGCGCTACGATATTCAACTCGGCAGCGATAGTAAACATGGAAATTGAAAAAAGGATTGAGAAGAAGAAATGATCTTTTCGAATCAATCCGTTAAAAAGATAATCCTTGCTGTATTTTGCAAAAAGCCAAACACCTAGACTGAGGAATACTAAGGTTGATCCACCACCAACAAAGACATCTAGCAGTCCGAAGCTAAAGAAATTAGCAATCATACAACCGATTGTAACTCCGATGATGTACTTTGGATTGTAAAAAGCCATAAAATTCATCATTTCTGAAATACGGAACTGATAAGCACCATAGCTAATGGCATTTAGGGGTGGTGTGACAGTCAAAACGACATAGATAGCAGCAACGATTGCAATATCTGCAACATCACGAATAGTTAATTTTTTCATATTTTCTCCTTTAGCGGTTGCCCGCGTATAATATGCTTGGTGAAAGAAGCTAAGCACCAAGGGTTGATTGAATCAACCTTACTAGTATAGCACAATAGCCTGCTTTATGCTATACTAAAAGCATGAAAAAACGTATTCAAAGTCTCTTGAAAAATGAGCTTTTACTCTATCTCTTTTTTGGAATAGCCACTACTCTTGTTTCTATCCTATCCAGATTAGTCATTTATCAAGTAACTCATAGAGAACTCCTTGCTACTGGACTAGCAAATAGTATCGGTATCCTATTTGCTTTTATCACAAATGATACAATTGTATTTAAGCAAGCTAGGCAGAATTGGCCAAGCCGTTTAGTTAAATTTACTATAGCACGTCTTTCTACTTTTCTTTTAGACTTGTTTTTAACTTTTCTCTTTGTAACTCAGTTTCCTAATATTATCGGGCAATTTGTAAATGATAATATTAACAAGGTGAATAGTATTGAAACAGTTATTGCACAATTCTTAATAATTATCCTCAATTACATTTTTAGTAAGGTATTTATTTTTAAAAAATAAGAAAAATTTTAAACATATAGCTTGCAAGAACTTCTTAATTAATATATAATTAAGTGTAAAAATTTTTTGAAAGGAAATTATGAAAATGTTAAAAGATCTTAAAGCATTTTTGCTTCGTGGTAATGTTGTTGACCTTGCTGTCGGTGTGATCATTGCCACTGCTTTTGGTGCAATCGTTACATCACTTGTTAACGATATCATCACTCCACTTATTTTGAATCCAGCCTTGGAAGCTGCGAAAGTACAAAACATCGCTGAGCTTGCTTGGAATGGTGTTACATATGGTAAATTCTTGAGTGCTGTTATCAACTTCCTAGTTATCGGTACTGTTCTCTTCTTCGTTATCAAAGGAATTGAAAAAGCTCAAAGCCTTACTAAGAAAGAAGAAGCTGCTGAGGAAGCTCCAGCTGGTCCAACTGAGTTGGAAGTACTTCAAGAGATCAAAGCTCTTCTTGAGAAAAAATAATCAATTAAAAGGATCTAGCACAAAGCTAAATCCTTTTTTCTTTACTCTTTCGGTAACTTGCCTGCTTTCTCAAGCATTTTCTTAATAAGATAAGGCATCTTAACATTTTCCCGACCTTTTTTCTCAATCAGTTTTTTCACAAATTCCGGCATTTGTAAATCTTCTGATTCGGCCAAAATGTTTTTAGTCTCATCTGACGGAACTAACTCATCAAAGGTTTCTTCTTCTGGGAGAAATTCCTTAAACTCTTTGTTCTCATTAGCTCTGACGGTATTGACCAAGGCATCAATCAAGCGAGAATCTGTATTTGGCATTGGTGGACGATGGTAGTTTACTCCAAATTCCTGACATAAATCATAACATTCCACATCATTGTCAAACAAGACTTCAATGTGCTCACTGATAAAACTAATAGGTACAAAAATATAATGGTCTGGATGTTCTTTCTGTTCTCTGAGATACTCTAAAACATCTGGTTTAATCCATGGAATACCAATATCACTCTCACTCTGCCAAGTGTTGGTATATTGTTCTGAACTCAAACCTAGTTTTTCAGCGACTAGCTTGCTATTTTCAAAAATTTGATCGATATATGGGTCACCAAAATCCAAGGCAAAAATAGGCACACTGTGGGCTGAAAAGATGACTTTAAAGCTATCCTGCTTTACTTCTTCTTTTAAAATTTTACCAATTTCATCTGCCCAATAGTTTAACAGCGCTTCTTCTTGATACCAGTCCTTAATGACTAAAAATTGAATTTGCTTGCTTTCTAAAAATTTTTCATAGCCCATGACAGAGTAGAAAGAATAATGGGGCTCCAAAATCAAGCAAATACACTGCTCGATTCCGTCTGCTTCCATCTGACCAATCACATCTGGGATAAAAGGTCTAGAAAACTTATTAGCAAAATAAACACTATACTCATTCCCCAGTCTAGCTTCTACTAAGGCAACCTCTTCACGGGTAATTCTTTGCAGAGGCGTACCTCCAATAAGTACATAATTATCATAGAGTGTTTGAACCTCGTGGTCTTGAGGTCTCACTCCGCGACGAATATTTGTGAAAAAATCAGCCACACCTTCAAAGGTAATCTCTTCTGGTGAACCGAAAGTCATCATTAAAATTGCTTTTTTCATAATCGCTTCCTTGTGATATTTTTATCAAGTTTATTTTATCATTAATTTGTTGATAAGTAAACGCCAACATAGCGAATTTCCCTAACTTCAGTCTTTTGTTTTTCTCTCTTTTCTATGATACAATGGAAAAAATGAATTCAAAAGGAGTTTTTTATGACTTATCCCAATCTCTTGGACCGATTCCTAACCTACGTTAAGGTCAACACGCGCTCTGATGAACACTCTACTACTACTCCAAGTACACAGAGTCAGGTTGACTTCGCAACCAATGTCCTGATCCCTGAAATGAAACGTGTTGGATTACAAAATGTTTATTATCTAGCAAATGGTTTTGCAATTGGAACCTTGCCAGCCAATGATCCATCTTTAACACGTAAGATTGGCTTCATCTCCCACATGGATACTGCTGATTTTAAAGCCGAAGGAGTCAAGCCACAGGTAATTGAAAACTACGATGGTGGTGTGATTGAACTTGGAAATTCTGGTTTCAAACTCGATCCAGCTGACTTTAAGAGTCTAGAGAAATATCCAGGACAAACGCTCATCACAACCGATGGAACAACCTTACTAGGTGCTGATGACAAGTCAGGGATTGCTGAAATTATGACTGCTATTGAATATCTGACTGCCCATCCTGAAATCAAGCACTGTGAGATTCGTGTTGGTTTTGGTCCAGATGAAGAAATCGGTGTTGGTGCCAATAAATTTGATGCAGAAGATTTCGATGTAGATTTTGCCTATACTGTAGATGGCGGACCTCTCGGAGAACTTCAGTACGAGACCTTCTCAGCCGCTGGTGCTGAATTGCATTTCCAAGGACGCAATGTCCACCCTGGTACTGCCAAAGGGCAGATGGTCAATGCCCTTCAGCTAGCAATTGATTTTCATAATCAACTTCCAGAGAATGACCGACCCGAGTTAACAGAAGGTTACCAAGGCTTCTACCACCTAATGGATGTGATAGGTAGTGTCGAAGAGGCACGTGCAAGCTACATCATTCGTGATTTTGAAAAAGATGCCTTTGAAGCGCGTAAAGCAGCAATGCAGTCTATCGCTGATAAGATGAATCAAGAACTTGGTAGCGACCGTGTCACCCTAAACTTGACAGACCAGTACTACAATATGAAAGAAGTCATTGAGAAAGATATGACTCCAATTACCATTGCCAAAGCCGTTATGGAAGATTTGGGTATTACTCCTATTATCGAACCAATTCGTGGAGGGACAGACGGCTCTAAGATTTCCTTTATGGGAATCCCAACTCCTAATATCTTTGCGGGAGGAGAAAATATGCATGGACGTTTTGAATACGTCAGCCTTCAGACTATGGAACGTGCAGTTGATACCATCATTGGTATCGTAGCTTATGAAGACTAAAAAGACGAGGTAGCTTAGCTACTTCGCCTTTCTTTTTATTCTGCTGGTTTTTCTTGATTTCCAGTACTTGTTGTAGATTCTGTTGTTTCCTTTTCTGAAGCTGGTTCAGCAGGTTTAGAATCTGTTGTATTGCTTGGTTTGTTTTCGTCCCTTGCAGTTTCACTGTTAGATTCTGCAGCCACTGATGTTTCAGTTTCGGAACTTGTGTTCTCACCATTTGACTCGGCATTTGTCGCTGGAGTTGCTTCTTCACTTGAGCTTGATTTTGACTTGATTTCTTGATTCAAGACTAGAATAGCTTTTGTCAATTCAAGTAAAGCAGCTTTATCTTTACTCTTAGCAGAAAGTTGATCTAGTAAAGCATCTACCTTATCAAAGTCCGCATCAGAACCCTTGTTGTTTTCTAAATAAGAGTGAAGCGACATGAGAATATCGTAGAGTTTTTGATAGAGTACTAGTGTCTGAGGGTCTTGCTCAGCATTTTCCTTTTCTTGTTGAAGGGCGCTAGCGATACGAGTCAAGACATCTTTTACCTGACTGTTTACTTCATCCAAGTCCGCATCAGCCTTGTTTGTGGCAGCTTTGAGATTTTCTACTTCTTCTGCCAAGGATTGTCTGATTCCTTCTTCTTGGATTTGTTCTAAGAGTTGATTTGCCTTGCTCAAGAGGCTTTCTACTTCTTCCTTGCTAACATGATTGACATGTTCTTCAGGTATAAAGTCTCCGTACAATTCTTTCAAGAAGCCATAAATAGCTGTCTTGGCAGTTTGATTATCAACTTTCTCAGTATCTAAAACTGTTTGAGTCGATTTAGCAGTAGTTGGTTGAGCTTTCAAAGCTTCTTCCACTTCTTGTTTTGCCTGATAGATGTTTGGGAATAATTTGTTCAATTCCGCTGCCTTTAAGAAGGATTGAGATTGATACAAGGTCCAAGTCAACTGAGCCACTTTGTTTCGAAGTTCATCACTCAAACGACCGTCATTTACGTGTTCGTAGAAAAATTTGATGTATTCTACAGTTGTAACACCTGTTCGATCATTGAAGTCTTGAAGAGCTTGAAGTTGTGATTCAACCGCTACTAAAGCAGCTTCATCTTTAGCCAACTTAGCCTCTTGGAGTCGAACGAGAAGGTCTTTCTTTGGAAGTCCATAAGAGTCTGTATCCAGTGTATTGATTTTATCAATCAAGGCCTGATATTTCTTATCTAAAGCACTTGTTTCAGTAGGTTTGACACTTTCATCAATATGGATATATTGCTTATCAAAGAGATCAAGGGTTGCAAGATAACCTGCTGTAGAGTTAGTTGCAAGTTTCTTCATGTTTTCAGTAAACTGACCTAAGGCTAACTCAATCTGTCTTTGTTCGATAGGCTTGTCTTTGTAGATACTTCTGCTATCAGCTAGAAGTTGATCTACTTTTGCCAAGACTGCCTTCTCATCAAAAGCTCCAGGTTGATAATTGGATTGTAGGGCTGGAATCTTGTTTTTCAAAGCCACTTCATATCCCTTAGTTTGAACCTTGATGTAGTGATTATGGTCGCCATGAGGAATCACAAAACTACCATTTTCTACCTGTAAACTATAAGGAGACACACCATCTCGCAAAGCAGTGGTATAGAGTTCATTTAGGAAATCAAGTTCTGGATTGCCAGTTTGTAGCGGAAGACGCACATGTTCCTTACGAACAGCATATGGGTGGATATGAGTTGGATCGTAGGCTTGGTCTGGATTTCCAAAGACAAAGAAACCGTTTGAAATTCTAATCGCTTCAAGTGGAACACCGTAGGTCTTTGAAATGTAAGCCATTTTTTCTTCATCGCTAGCATCTCTTGAGAAAGACTCTACCGTTTTAGCAAGAGGTTTTAAAGGCTCTGCATCATGATGTGTTTTCAAATGATCTTGCGCTGCCTTAATTTGCTCTGCTGTCAAATCTTTCTTGAAGAAGTAATGATTATGGTCACCATGACTCATGACAAAACCTTGCTCATCCTCACTTATGACACGATCGGCATCAAAACCGTGATCATGGTCTTCATCATGATGGTGTCCATGATGATCTTCATCGTGATCGTCATCATGAGCTGGATTTGGTGTTGCTGTATTTGCCCCTTTCAAGTGGTCTTGCGCTGCCTTAATTTGCTCAGCTGTCAAATCCTTCTTGAAGAAGTAATGATTGTGGTCACCGTGACTCATGATAAAGCCTGATTCATCCTCACTGATGACACGATTAGCATCAAAACCGTGATCATGGTCTTCATCATGATGGTGTCCATGATGATCTTCATCGTGATCGTCATCATGAGCTGGATTTGGTGTTGCTGTATTTGCACCTTTCAAGTGGTCTTGTGCGGACTTGATTTGATCAGCAGTCAAATCCTTCTTGAAGAAGTAATGATTATGGTCGCCGTGACTCATGATAAATCCTGAGTCATCTTCAGCAATAATACGATTAGCATCAAAGCCGTGTCCACCTTCTTCATGTTCCTCATGTGAAACACCAGGATTGATTGGAAGAGATGGCGAAGGTGTTGTTAGACCATTATTTGGAAGAGTCGGTTGACCAATTTGATTCGACTTAGGAATGTAATGGAAATGATCACCATGTCTTACAATATAAGCTGTGGCTGTTTCTTCAACGATATCTTTTGGATTAAAGATATAACCATCAGATGTTGAAGAAATTTCCTTATTTAACGTTGAAGAAGCTTTATTCAATATAGATGGATTACTTGGAAGACTTCCTAGACTAGACGCTACTTCATGAGGTTTTTCATTTATAGAAACTGTAGAACCAGTTCCACCGATAGGCACCATTCTAGCAATCTTTTCTTCTAAAGGAGAGAGCTTGCTGTAAGGAATAAAGTGATAATGGTCACCATGCGGAATCGCAACTCCATTTGGTGTACGACTGATAATCTTAGCAGGGTCAAAGACCAGACCATCTGATTCACTGTAACGTTTGTCGCTAGGTGAATCGTAGAGTTCTTTCAATAAACTTTGGAGATTTTCAACTTTGCTTTCTGGCTTGCTAGTTAATCCTTGCACTGTAGATTGAGTATTATTCTCACTAGCTGTTGAAGAATAGCTTAGCTGACTCGGTTGCGTATTTTTGCCAGCTAAATGAGCTTTTGCTGCTGCTAACTCACTAGAAGACAAATCACTTTTTGGAATATAGTGATAGTGACCTCCATGAGGAACGATATAAGCATCACCCGTATCTTCGATAATATCAGCTGGATTAAAGACATAACCATCATCTGTCGTATAGCGTCCCTGAGACCTTGCTACAGCAACATCAGAGCTGACCTTCTCATTATCTTTGACATGTTCTTGTTTTTGACGGTTGATTTCATCTTTAGTTCGAATATTATCAGCATGAGCTGCATCTTTCAGGTAGACATAATATTTTCCATCTACCTTGATGATATAACCACCCTTGACTTCATTGACAATATCTCCATCCTTAAGTTGATAGTTTGGATCCTTCATCAAAAGTTCTTCACTAAAGAGGGCATCATAAGGAACTTTCCCGTTATAATAATGATAGTGATCACCGTGTGACGTCACATAGCCCTGATCTGTAATTTTGATGACAATTTGCTCAGCCTGAATTCCTTCTTTCTGGCTAACCTGATCTGGTGTCAAGTTTTCAGTTTTCTGACTTGACTGACTGCCATCCACATAAGAGACACGATTATTGTCCTTATTTTCCTGCGAGCGATGCTGGTTCAGTGCATAGGCGCAAAGACTCAAGGATACGATAACAGCTGATCCGGCTGCAATATACTTTTTACTGAATTTCATAAATCCCTCATTTCAATAAATGATGAAGCTTTTCTTAACTTCTTTTTCTCGGTTAAACAGTTTTTCTAAACTGGTTATTTAACCAATTAATTAACCAGTAAATAGTTTACCTTTTTTAAGTTTATCTGTCAAGATTTTTATGTCATTTTAAAAAAATAAAAGCCAGTATTGCTACTGACTCTTACATCATATTGATTTAATAGGATAAACTTATGCTTCTGGTTTCGTCGTAACTGACTCACTACCTTTTAACAAAGCAAGTAGTTTCTCTGCTTCTGCCATGATGCCATTATTATCCATGGTTTGAAGACTCAGATTATTTCGTAAACCAGATAGGCTCTCTGTCACATTGTCTTTCAAACTAGCATCCGTTACTTTAGCAAGTAGAGCTTCTACTTCTTTGAGTTTGGCTTCTACTTTTTCAGTCTCTACTTGAGGAACTTTAGCCTCATCTGTAGTATCTTCAGCTTCTTCCTCTGTCTCTTCCGTATCAGTGCTTGGTTTATAAAGATTATCTGCTGAAGGATTTAAACCTGCGTGATTCTCTTTTTCATCAGATTCAGGGCGAGTTGGTTCACTTACTTCATCATGTTTCTTATCTTCATCAAGTTTACTGTCTTCTGGCTTATTTTTACGAACATGGTCGCTGGCATTTCCCCAACCATTATCTGAGTGAGGACGTTCGTCTGGATGTTCTACATAATATTTTACAGTTGCAAAGAGATCCTCAAGGCTATAACCCTTAGGTGCCTCATAGAGTCCTTCGTCAAACCAGCCAAATTTAATGTTATGGTAATGATCATAATGGGGAATAATCAAGCTTCCGTTTTTGACTTCAACAGTATGTTGGAGATTGTAAGGCATGTGATCAAGTGGAACCTTCTTAGCCGCCTTCACTTTATTATAGATTGCTTCTACTCCTTTAACCTCAGTATTTCCTGATCCCTGATTATCTGTCGAAGGAGGCGTCAAACCTTTCTCTTTAGCATAAGCCTGAGCCGCTGCTCTTTCAGCTTCAGACAAGCTCTCTTTCTTAATCCAATGACTATGGGTCATATGCGGAGTTACATAAGCATCTCCCTCATCACTGGTAATATCACGAATGTCAAAGATATACCCATCTTCTGTTGTATACTTACCTGCTAATTTCGCTAATTTAATTTCAACATCTGTATAAGCAATTTGAGCATTTGGTTTTCCGAGACGTTCTGGATGGGTAATTGGTGCTAGGAATGCTAATAAATCATCTACCAATTTTCCTTTATTAGAAGATTCATCATTCAAGCGTTCTGCTAATTTGTCTAAGGCTTGGAAATCAGAAGTACGACCCTTATTTTCAGACAAGGCTTTATGAGCCTCGGCCAATAAATTATATGCTTTATCATAAAATTCTTGGTCACGAGGAGCGACATTTTCTTTCTTCGCAACTAGATCGTGTGTTTCTTGAGCTTTCTTAGACAAGAGATTTTCAATAGCATCAATCTTATCCTTGGCCAGGTCTTTAGCTAGAACATAACGACTGACTCCCTTATCCTCGAAAATATAACCGTCGCCAACTTTTCTAACAACCTGGTTGACATTAAATTCTGTCGTTTTATTTTCCACTGGTGCTAGAGTTTTGGTAGTAGGCGCTGGCTTCAGTGGTGTGACGCTTGGCAAGACACTGCCATTTTGTCCCTTGACAGCTATCATACGAGCCAATTTTTCTTCCAAAGGTGACATTTGTGAATAAGGGATAAAGTGATAGTGGTCTCCGTGAGGCACTGCGACACCATTTGCAGTACGTTTGATGATTTGTGCCGGATCAAAGACTAATCCATCAGATTCCACATGGCGTTCTGATAAAGGTTTGGCATACAATTCACTTAAAAGTGTTGGGATATCTTCCCCTTGATTTTGATGATAAGTTGGAGTGACAGTTAGATTTGGAGTCTCTGTCAGACTTGGTTGAGCTGGTTTAGCATTATCACTACTTGGATTACTTGAACTTGTGGCAGAATGTGAGCCCTGTTTCCCATTCCAATAGGCTTGGGCTGCAGCCAATTCTCCTGCTGACAAATCACTCTTCGGAATATAGTGGAAATGATTGCCGTGCGGTACAACAAAAGCGTCACCTGTATCTTCAATCACGTCTGTCGGACTAAAGACATACCCATCATCTGTTGTATAGGCTCCTCCAGTTCCTCGATTCGGTGCCGGCGTATTGAGATTAAAGTTTGGTTTAATGGTTGAACTTGGTGTTGAACTTGTTTTCTCAGAGCTGCTTGGTTTCGTATTGTCAGAATGACTTTGAACTGGCTGACCTCCAATTGGTAGATTTCGAGCCAATTTTTCTTCCAAAGCAGACATTTGCGAATAAGGAATGAAATGGAAATGATCTCCATGAGGAACCGCCACACCATTTGCAGTACGTTTTGTAATCTGTGCTGGGTCAAATACTAATCCATCAGATTCCACATGACGTTGGCTAAGGGGCAAAGCGTACAATTCTTGAAGGAGACTAGCTAAATCCTCATTTTGACTCTCAGGAGCTACTGCAGGATTTTGAGGAGACTCAGATTGACTCGTTCTCACACTAGATCTTGTTTCAGCTCTGCTTGAACGATATTCAACTGTACTTAATTGACCACCTTTTCCAGATAAGAAGGCTTGCGCAGCAGCTAATTCACTAGCAGATAAGTCACTCTTCGGAATATAGTGGAAGTGATTGCCATGAGGAACGATATAGGCATCACCCGTGTCCTCAATGATATCAGATGCATTGAAAATATACCCATCATCCGTTGTATAGCGTCCTTGAGCTCTGGCTGCAACAACCGCTTGATCGTTTGAACCGCCACCGTGATTACTACTATGTTCCTGCTTCTGACGTTTAATCTCTTCTTTTGTCCGAATATTGTCCGCATGAGCCGCATCCTTAAGGTAAACATAGTATTTCCCGTCTACCTTAATCACATAACCACCCTTGATTTCATTGACAATGTCTGCATCCTTCAACTGATAATTCGGATCTTTCATCAGCAGTTCTTCACTGATGATAGCGTCATAAGGAACCTTGCCATTATAGTAATGATAATGATCTCCATGAGAGGTCACATAACCTTGATCCGTAATCTTGATAACAATTTGTTCGGCGTTGATTCCCTCTCTCTTACTTACTTCATCTGGTGTCAAGTTCTCTGCCTTTTGACCAGCCTGATCACCATCTATGTAAGCTACTCGATTAGAATCTTTCTTAACTTGACCAGCTTGGTAACGACCAAGTTCATAGGAACAAACACTTAGGGCAAGAACTGCCACTGAACCCGCTACATATTTTTTATTGATTTTCATTCTTTCCTCATTTCAATTCTTCTGCTAAAACACTCATATTTTCTTCAAGATTTTCTAAATAGGTCTTGTCATTTTGTGGGTCTGCCTCTAAAGGATTCAGAGTTTTAAGCCCCACACCTGTTGATTTGACAAGAGTTTCAGCTACTTTTGAAGAAGCGTTACTTTCTGTAAAAATCGTTTTAACCTTATAGGTTTTAACAAATTCCTGAATTTCTGTTAGTTGTCTTGGACTTGGTTCCTGTTCAGGAGAGATACCAGCGATTCCAAGTTGATTTAATCCAAATCTCTTAGCAAGATAAGAAAAGGCTGTATGCTGTGTTACAAAAGTTTTCTGACTCGCTTTTTCAAATTTAGGCTGGAATTTCTTAGTTAATTCTTGAGCTTTTTTGATAAAGGCTTGCGCATTTTTTTGATAAGTTTCTTTGTGCTCACTATCAACCTCTGAAAGTTTATCAGCGATAATTTGGGCTTCTTCACCAGCTTTTTCAGGATCTAGCCAAGTGTGAGGGTCATAGAGCGTTTTTTCATCAACTCCATCACCTGCTTCCACATCTTCTAGCCCTGGGACGCGGTCTAAAGTCATTCCCTCTGAAGCCTCTAAAACCTTAACTTTGGATTTTTTAAGATTGGGGTCCAGACTTCCCGCCCAAGATTCAAGCGTATGCGAATGGTAAACAAAGACATCTGCATCATAGATGGCTGCGATATCATTTGCTGAAGGTTCAAAGGAGTGAATCCCACTACTTGACTGAATCATCCGAACATCATTCAAGTCACCAGATACTTCCTTGACCATAGCATAGACAGGATAAAAACTTGTTACAATTTTCATCCCTTTCCCTGTCTGACTTTCCTTCTGCCCACAAGCACTTAAACACAAAAGAAAGACACTTAACAATACTAAAAATAAACTTTTTTTCTTCATAGATAACTCCTTAACTATTTAATTAACTGGTAAACATTCTACTCCTAAAAATTTAATCTGTCAAGCTATTTTTAGAAAAAATTTGAAATTTCTTTCACATATAAAAATCTGCTGAGTTTCAATAACTCAACAGATTCTCACTTTATTCTTCTATGGTAGAATGCTTATAGCCATAAGAAAAGTAAATGATACTTCCTATCAACAATGCAACTAGGAAAGCAATCCAGGTTTCCATATTATACTGCAACATAAAGGATAAACAAATGATGATTGATAAAATAGGTAATAAGGGTACTAATGGTGTTTTAAATTCTCCAGCTTTGGGCATTCCTTTTTCTTTCCGTAAACGAATCAGACCATAAGCCAGCATGATCAAGTAGGCCAAGGTACAAATATTTAAGAAGGCTGCGATACTAGCAAGAGGGAACATTCCTGCTGCTACTGCTGAAGCTAGACCGGTCAAGATAGTAGCATTTTTTGGTACCTTGCTTGTTTTGGTTAGTTCTTTAAAGGTAGCAGGCATCAAGCCGTCACGCGCTAAACTGTAAATCATACGCGATAGGGCATAGGTCATCGAGATACAAACCGTAATCAAGGTCAAAATAGCCACTAATGACACATAGTTGGCTGCCCAACTAATCCCAATGCTGCGAAGAGCAAAGGCAACGGCATCGTCGACATTTAGGTGACTATAGTGAACCACACCAGTCAAAACAAGAGTCACCAAGGCATAAAGAATAGTTACGATAGAAAGCGATAAGACAATCCCTCTAGGAATATTTTTTTGAGGAGTCTTGACCTCATCTACAGCCATAGAGATGGATTCAAACCCCAAAAAACCAAAGAACATCAAGGACGCCCCAGCCATAATACCCGTACTAGCACCATATATTTGGCCAAAACCATAAGGGGCAAAATTACTCCAGTTATCAAGTTTGATATGCCAAATTCCTACTAAAACAAAGAGAGCTAAAGCGGAAAATTTCAAAATCACTAGAATAGAATTAAAGCGTAAGGCCGCCTTAGCATTAAGTAAAACCAGCGAGGTAACTAGAACCAAGACAAGAATAGGCAATAAATCAACAAATGTCCCTGCTTGAGGATTAAAGGTACCATTTAAAACCTGAGGAAGGGCTATCCCGTATTGAGAGAGAAGCCCTTTAAAATACGCTGCCCAACCCGAAGCCACACCAGATATGGCTGTCATGAATTCCATCATGGTTAACCAACCAGCCAACCAAGCTGGGAATTCTCCTAAAATAGCATAGAGATAGCTGTAGGCACCACCTGTAGCGGGTACTCGCGAAGCAAATTCTGCAAAAAAGAGGGCTGATAATCCCACACACAAGGCAGAAATGACGATTGAAATCACTAGCGCTGGACCCGCTAGAGTTGCGGCTGCAGTACCTGTTATAGTAAAGACACCTGTCCCTACCATGGCTCCGATACCTAACAAAATCAAATCCCATAACTTCAAATGCCTGTGCATCTCCGTTTTATCCAAACTAACATTCTTTGTTCTAAATATATTCATCTTTGACTCCAAAATAAAATGATGATTCTATTTTACCATAAATATAGGATATTTGTGAATATTTATAAAATAATTTTCTAAAAAAATCTGACTACTCTCTTGTAATCAGATTTTTATCTATTCTAGTTCATTTCTTTAAAGGCTGCTTCTGCATCCGCGTTGCTAATAACACCAAATTGTATCTTTCCAATCTTTCCTTGACTGTCAATCAGGTATTCTGTAGGAATGCTTCGAATTTGATAAGCTTGGAATGTAGTTGCTTTTGTGTCATAAAGAACTGGGATATCCTTATAGCCTTGATCTTGGAACCATTGTGGGAATTGCTCGACAGTTTTTTCACCTTGAATTCCTGGTGCAATGACACTAAGAATTTCAAAATCACGATCTGGTTTCGCCGCTAATTCCATCAACTCAGGCATACTTTTCTTACATGGACCACACCATGAAGCCCAAAACTTCAAGTAGACTTTTTTCCCCTTATAATCAGATAACTTAACTTCTTTACCATCCATAGATTGCAAGGTGAAGTCTGGAGCCTCTTTCCCAACAGCAATTTGTTGTACAGGCGTTTGTTGCTGCTGTTTTGGGGCTTGTTGTGGAGCTTGAGTCTTTTTAGTCTCTTCCTCACCACAGGCTATCAATACGACTAATGACAAGAGGCTTAAGCCAGCAAACATTACTTTTTTCATCTTTTTCTCCTTTATTCAAAAATTCCAGCTAGAACATTTACTTGTCCTAATAGTAATAAAATTCCCATTAAAATAATGAGTAAACCACCAATTTTCTTCAGTAGCATCATATGACGTTTAATTTTACTAAAATAAGGCATTACTACACCTGAAGCTAGAGCCAAAAGCAAGAAAGGAATTGCCATCCCCAGAGTGTAAATCAAGGTATAGATTGCACCTTGCCAAGCGCCATTTCCTCCAGAAGCCGCAAGCGCTAAAACAGAACTCAAAACAGGACCAATACAAGGCGTCCAACCAAAGCTAAAAGTAATACCGAGTAAAAAGGCTGACCAATAACGATTAGCTTCTGATTTCTTAAAAGTAAAGCTTTTTTGAACCTCTAATTTCTTAAAATGAAAAATTTCCATCTGGTGAAGGCCTAAAATGATAATAATTGTTCCCATGGTATAGCGAAACCAATTGGCATAGAGAATATTACCAAAGTAACCAGCACCGAATCCTAGAATAAAGAAAATGAGTGAAATGCCTGCGATAAAGCAGAGAGTTCGAATCAGACCTGACCAGGCAACCTTTCTCCCAAACAAAGAAAAGCTTTTTGCACTTTCCTGATCATCCAGCAAAATTCCAGTATAAACAGGTAACAGAGGAAAAATGCAAGGGGAAAAGAAGGACAAAATCCCTGCTAAAAAAACGGAGATTGAAAATACTATCGTTTCCAATAAAAAACCAACTTTCTTAATAATTCTAATTCCATTTTACTATAATCAATTTCATTTGTATGATTTCTGCTACGCAATTTGAATTAGCCTGTATTTGAAAGATTTGTTCCGGTATTAGTTCATTCACATTCTGGCCCTTTTTTGCCCCCTATACACAAAAAAAGCCTACTGCCCAAGCTAGAAAGCTTGATACAATAGGCTTTTGGAAGGTTGATTATTTAACAGCGTCCTTAAGAGCTTTACCAGCTTTGAATGCTGGAACTTTAGAAGCTGCAATTTTGATTTCTTTACCAGTTTGTGGGTTGCGACCTTTACGTGCAGCACGCTCACGAACTTCAAAGTTACCAAAACCAATCAATTGAACTTTTTCACCAGCTGCAAGGTACTCAGTTACTGCTGCGAATACAGCTTCAACTGCTGCTGCTGAGTCTTTCTTAGTCAATTCTGTAGCTTCTGCTACTTTAGCGATCAAATCTTGTTTGTTTGCCATGTTAATGATTCCTCCAATTTTATTTCTAATTAACAAATATAATCATATCCTAAAATCCCTTTTAGGTCAAGTTAAAAACGCTATTTCTTCCCATTTTCTTTATTTTTTTAGGAATGGTAACGTACTAAAATAGCCCAAGCATTCTCACCCGTGTGAGTTTGAATAATAGAGCCTGTTTCCAAAACAGAAATTGGCTTTTCAACATAAGCTTGTAAACTTTCTTTCATCTCTTTTGCCCAATCAGCACTACCAGAATATGAAATTCCAATCTCTGCTACAGAACGTTCAGAGAGTGATGTTATCAACTCATCTAACCATTTTTTAAAGGTTTTAGCTCCACGACCTTTAACGATTGGT
The DNA here is from genome assembly GCF_049738055.1 of Streptococcus sp. CL6.22. Lineage (GTDB taxonomy): Bacteria > Bacillota > Bacilli > Lactobacillales > Streptococcaceae > Streptococcus > Streptococcus mitis_DJ. The sequence continues at coordinate 137,733 of NZ_JBKOTV010000004.1, forward strand.
TGCAATTCATGGTCTTTCATTTGCATGACAACTCGGATATTGAGAAGAGAACTCAACAACCCAGTTACACGGCCAATTCGTCCACCTTTGACAAGATTTTCTAAAGTTGAAACACCAATATAGAGCTCTGTATGGTTTTTGACCTCTTCTACACGAGATAAGATTTCCTCCAACTCTTTGCCTTCTTGTGCTAACTTCGCAGCCTCAACAACTTGGAATTTCAAGGCTTGGTCAGTGAAAGAACTATCAATAACTGTCACATCGGCAGTAGATAAGCTAGCACCTTGACGTGCCGCTTCTACAGTACCAGAAAGGGCATGAGACATATGAATAGCAAGAATCTGGCTACCATCTTTGCATAGGTCTTCAAAAACTTCAGCAAAGACACCTACAGGTGGCTGACTTGTTTTCGGAAGATTCTTACTTGCTTGCATCAACTGAAGAAATTTACCTTCTTCTTTCAAATCCGCATCAGAATAAACAACATTATCAATCATTACAGATAACGGAACAACAGTGATATCTAATTGTTTTACTAGTTCATGTTCAATAGTAACAGATGAATCGGTTACAATCTTAATTTTTGTCATAGTATCAATCTTTCTATTTTAGGATTCAGATTGGTTTTCTTACTTTTAATTATATCAAAAAAAGATTAAAAATCCTAATGGAGTCATTCAAATTTTCCTTAAAAATTTGATATAATCTACTTATAAGAAAAGAGGTCCCTATGATTAAAAAAATTTATCCCATTTTAACCATTTTACTAGGTGCTGCTATTTATGCTTTTGGTCTGACTTATTTTGTAGTTCCTCATCATCTCTTTGAAGGAGGGGCGACAGGTATTACCCTCATCACCTTTTATCTTTTTAAAATCCCTGTTTCTCTTATGAATTTGCTGATTAACATTCCCCTTTTCATCCTAGCTTGGAAAATATTTGGAGCAAAGTCCCTCTATTCTAGTTTACTAGGAACCTTAGCCTTGTCCGCCTGGTTGGCCTTTTTTGAACGTATTTCCCTTCATATTGATCTTCAAGGTGATTTACTAATCACTGCCCTTATAGCTGGGATTCTATTGGGAATTGGTCTTGGAATTATCTTTAATGCTGGAGGTACAACTGGTGGTACTGATATTGTAGCTCGTATTCTCAACAAGTACACTCATATATCAATGGGAAAACTGCTCTTTATCTTAGATTTTTGTATTCTCATGCTCATTCTCCTAATCTTCAAGGACTTGAGATTGGTTTCCTACACGCTCTTATTTGATTTTATCGTTTCGCGTGTCATTGATTTGATTGGCGAAGGTGGCTACGCAGGTAAAGGATTTATGATTATTACCAAACGTCCTGACCAACTTGCTAAGGCGATTAATGATGACCTAGGTAGAGGCGTTACTTTCATCTCAGGTCAAGGTTATTATAGTCAAGAAGATTTAAAAATCATTTACTGTATTGTCGGAAGAAATGAAATTGTGAAAATGAAGGAAATGATTCATCGAATTGATCCTCAAGCCTTTATAACTATTACAGAAGCCCACGAAATCCTTGGAGAAGGATTTACCTTTGAAAAAGAATAAAAAGAGGTCTTGTA